>CAUJFT010000088.1 GCA_963169475.1 Bacteroidota bacterium
GCAAAAATCAAGGAAGCTTTATCGGAATCCATTTCTTCTCTCCTGTCGATAAAATGCACTTGGTAGAGATTATACGCGGCAAACTTACTACTGACGATACCGTAGCGAAAGCAATTGACTTTGTAATAGCTATTGGGAAAATACCAATTGTTGTCAATGATAGTAGAGGTTTTTTCGCCTCTCGATGTTTTTCGACCTATTGCTCCGAAGGGTTGTTTTTGTTGGAAGAAGGGGCTCCCGCAGCAATGATTGAAAATATATCCCGCATAAAAGGAATGGCGGTGGGTCCGCTTGCCGTAATGGACGAGGTCTCTTTGGGGCTAATACAGCACATATATGAAAGTAACCCCGAACCCAAAACCTCCGATGAAGATAGACAGTACCAGATTATCCAAACCTTAATGACTAAGCACGGAAGAAGCGGCAAAAAAGATGGAAAGGGATTTTATGATTATCCTTTGGGCGAAAAGAAAAAATTATGGGGCGGCTTAAAAAATCTATTTAACGCTAATCCAGAAAAAATAAGCCAAGAAACGATTGCCAAAAGACTTATGCACCGTCAAGCATTAGAATGCTATCGCTGTCTTGAAGAGGGGATTTTGGCAAAGCCCGCAGAGGGTGATATTGGTTCGGTGTTAGGCTGGGGATTCCCGATTTATACTGGAGGTGCGATTTCTTATATTGACTATATCGGAAAAGAAACCTTTATTGCGGATTGTGATTATTTTACAGCGGTATATGGCCAACGCTTTCGTGTTCCTGACAGTTTAAGAATAAAATAATAAACATCAAACCAGAGTTTTTGCATACCAATCAGATGGAAATTTATTAAGTTATTGATAATGAAATAGTTGTATTTATGTGCTTGACAAATAAATAATAATTCATTGAAAATCATTTATTTATATGATTTTCATTTGCTTAATCGTGGGTTTTTGAATAAAAGTCGAGACTTATCCTGAAAAATCCTTACTTTTGCAGCACTTTTTAATGAAGATAAATTATGACAATAGCGGAACTTTACCGGGCTTCAACGCAAATAAGAAGAGATATTTTGAGAATGACTCATGGAGCAAAGTCCGGACACCCGGGCGGCTCTTTGGGTTGTGCAGACCTCTTAGCTTGTTTATATTTTAAAGTCATGAAACATAATCCTAATTTCTCTATGGAAGGGAAGTGGGAAGATGTATTTTTCCTTTCGAATGGTCATATTTCGCCGGTGTGGTATAGTGCGCTTGCGCGTTCGGGGTATTTTCCTTTGGGGGAGTTAGGGACTTTCCGTAAAATTAATAGCCGGCTTCAAGGACACCCCGCTACGATGGAGCATCTACCAGGTATTCGGGTGGCAAGTGGCTCCTTGGGGCAAGGGCTTTCTGTAGCGGCGGGTTATGCTTTGGGTAAGAAGCTAAATCATGATGGGCATACGGTTTTCTGCCTTTGCGGAGACGGAGAGATGAACGAAGGGCAAATATGGGAAGCCGCTTTGTTTGCTGCACACCAAAAGATAGATAATCTAATTGCTTTTACGGACAGAAACTACCTCCAAATTGATGGAAATACCGAAGATGTAATGGCTTTGGGAGATTTGGGAGAAAAATGGAGAGCGTTTGGGTGGGAGGTTTTGGAAACGGACGGAAACGATATTCCCCAATTATTGGATACCCTAGAAAAAGCCATATCTCTTAAAGGAAATGGCAAGCCTATAATGATAATTATGAAAACAATTATGGGAAAGGGAGTAGATTTTATGGAAAATAATCATCATTGGCACGGAAATGCCCCAAGTGATACTCAACTTCAAACGGCTTTAAACCAATTAGAAGAGACCTTGGGCGATTATTAACTCCATTTTTCCCATGTCTAACCTAAAACAATTTTTCCTTGAAATTGATTCCGTAGCCCTTTCTTTCTGGCAAAAGGGAGAAGGCAACAAAGTCCTTGTTTGCACACATGGTTTTCGCCAAGATAAATCCCAATTCCTACCCCTATTTAAGACCATTCCTTCGGGTTGGGTAGTCCTCGCCTTCGACCAACCTGCGCATGGAGAAACGCGGTGGGAAGATAGGGATTATTGCTTTGATAGTAATTTTATGGGCAAACTTTGGGGGAAATTAATCTCGCTTTATCCTCATTCAGAGTGGAGTTTGGCGGGTTTTAGTATGGGAGGAAAAACCGCAATGATGCTGCATCGCTCCTCTCCTTTTCCTATAAAAAATCTAATCCTAATTGCGCCCGGAGGGGTATATACCACCCCTTTAAATCGCTTTTTTTCTTATAATTCTATTGGGAAATTAATGTTCCATTATTTCATAGATAATCCTATCCGCGTAATGAAAGTAGTAGATTATTCTTATAAAAGAAAATGGATTAGGACTTTTCAGTATCGTTTTATCAAAGCCCATCTAACCAATCCCGAAGCAGGCTACTTCCTGAAAAAATTTACAGATATCTATCGGCGATTTGATTTTTCGTTTCCGGCTTATGGAAAATTTACTCAAGCTACCCAAACCCATATTCTACTTATATGGGGTAAACAAGATGAGGTGGTAACCATAGACCAATCACTTTTATTCCAAAAACATATTCCTAATGCCGGCATCTACTATATCAATGGAAAGCACAATCTCATCGAAGAATATCCCGATGAAATTAAGTCTTTGATTTACAACATTATCCTGTAAATAACGTTCGCCCGATATTTTTATAGCACAAAAATATCGGGCGAAATTCACAAAACGGTAAACTATTTTTTCTTCTTAGGGGTTTCTGCAATAATCGCTTCACATTCTGCTTTGGTGATGGTTTCCGGAGATTTATCCTTTGGTATCTTAAAGTTGTCTTTCCCTTTTTTGATATAAGGTCCGTACTTTCCATTTAAAACCTGAATTTCTCCGAAATCCTGAATAGAATTTTGCCCATTTGTTTTGGAGGCTTTCTGCATATTTTCTACTTGAAGCCTGTAACAATCTTCTAATGTAAGCGTTTCTACATTGATTTCCTTTGGTAAAGGAATATTTTCTTTACCAATTTTCAAATAAGGGGCATTCCATCTGCCTTTAAGAATAGAAACCTCATCATTTAGTTGTCGAATAACTTTATTTTTATCCGTCTCTAATTTTTCTTCATAGAGTTGGAGGGCTCTCTCAAAGGTAATTTCATAAGGACTATCCGTTTTTAGGTTTACAAAAGTGCTTCCAAATAACACGTAAGGACCAAATCGCCCGATTGCTGCCTTTACAGGCTTGCCTTCAAACTCCCCAATAGTTCTGGGCAAAATAAAGAGTTCTAACGCTTCTTCTAACGTAATTGTATCTATACGTTGTGTACTTTTTAGGCTAGCAAATCGGGGTTTCTCTTCATCGGAGGTGTTTCCGATTTGAATCAGAGGTCCGTTTTTCCCTAATTTTGCAAATATTGGTCTTTCGCTGCCCGGCTCTTGACCAAGCAAACGCTCCGATTTGGCTCTATCGGCTTCTTGATTAGTTTTCTCTAAGGTCTCCGCAAAGCCTGCCCAGAAGCCTGCAATCATTTTTTGCCATTTGACTTTCCCTTCGGCTATCTCATCAAACTCATCTTCTACACTTGCCGTAAAGGAATAGTTCATAATATTTACGAAATGTTTATCCAGAAAGTCCGTAACAATCATGCCCAAATCCGTTGGAAATAGCTTATTTTTTTCTACTCCGACCACTTCATTCTTTGTGCTAGAACTAATTTTATTTCCCTTCAAGATATGAAGCCGGTATTCTCTTTTAATGCCTTCCCTGTTGCCTTTTTCTACATAATCTCTCTGCTCAATCGTAGAAATTGTGGGGGCATAAGTAGAGGGTCTTCCGATACCAAGCTCCTCCAATTTTTTTACGAGCGAGGCCTCTGCATAGCGAGCGGCAGGTCTTGTAAACCTTTCGGTAGCAACGATTTGGCTCATATCAAGAATATCACCTTTTTTAAGTGGGGGCAAAAGGGTATTGTTGTCGTCCTCTTCTTCATCGGAAGATTCTATGTACAATTTAAGAAAGCCATCAAAAAGAACCACCTCTCCGGAGGCTTTGAATATCGCTTGATTCGTAGAAGTCAATATATCTACTACTGTTTTTTCGAGTTGGGCATCAGCCATTTGAGAGGCGGTTGCCCTTTTCCAGATTAGTTCGTATAATCTCTGCTCATTCCGACTACCCTCGACTTGCATTACTCCAAAGTCTGTAGGTCTTATCGCTTCATGTGCTTCTTGGGCATTTGCATTTTTATTTTTAAACTTACGGAGCTGGTGATATTGTTCTCCAAAACTCTGTTTTATAGCCACTTCGGCTTGTTGGAGAGCGGTATCCGAAAGATTAATACTATCTGTTCTCATATAGGTTATCTTTCCGGATTCATATAAAGATTGTGCTACTTTCATGGTATCGGAGACAGACATTCCTAATTTGCGGCTGGCTTCTTGCTGCAAAGTTGAGGTAGTAAAAGGAGGGGCGGGAGAACGCTTACCTGGTTTTTTTTCGACCTCTTTTACCGTAAAGACAGCACCCTTGCAGGATTCCAAAAATTGGATAGCATCTTCGGATTGGTTGATTTTGTGAGAAAGTTCTGCTTTGAGTCCTTCTTTTTTAGCAGTGAGAAAATCACTGACCACCTTAAAGGAAGATACCGGGACAAAATTCAAGATTTCTCTTTCTCTTTCCACTACTAATTTTACTGCTACGGACTGTACCCTGCCCGCCGATAGTCCTTTTTTTACTTTTTTCCATAGAATAGGAGACAGCTTAAATCCTACTAACCGGTCTAAAACCCTACGGGCTTGCTGTGCATCTACTAAATTAAGGTCAAGCATTCGCGGAGACTGTACTGCCTTTGTGATTGCCGTTTTAGTGATTTCGTTAAATACCACCCTATGAGTAGTATGGACATCTAAGCCTAAAGCCGCCGCAAGATGCCAAGAAATAGCCTCCCCTTCTCGGTCTTCATCTGTTGCTAACCATACTTTATCTACTGTTTTTATGATTTGTTTCAGTTCATTAATGACCTTAACCTGCTTGGGAATGATTTCATATTTAGGGCTAAAATTATTCTTTATATCTATCGCACTATCATCTTTGGGTAAATCCCTTACATGCCCAAAGCTTGCCTTTACAATAAAGTCCTTTCCAAGGTATTTTTCTATAGTTTTTGCTTTGGCCGGAGACTCTACAATCATTAAATTCTTTGTCATATTTTCACGGTTTCTTTTGAAAATGTACTACACTAACTCTATAAAATGGATTTATTTTTGCCGATTTTCGGAAAAATACGGCAATATTAGGGCAAAGGTTTGGAATTACCAATTTTTTTCTAAATTTACCTCGCTCAAATACCTCATAACTATTAGAAAAACAGAGCTACTACCCTCAAAGGCGGGGAATAATTATACATTATCCCGATATATTTTACTGTCCATTGTCCATATCTTAACCGAAAACTATCAATACATCAGCAATATTTTCCCATAAGCTGCTTTTTGAGGGGTTGTTATTCGGTACAAATAGGTTCCGGGAGTGCTTTTGCGGGCATAGGAGTCCGTCCCGTCCCAGATTACTTCTTGAACATGTAAAGGAGAACCGTCAGATTGCGCCCCAAAGCTTCGGATAACCCTACCCGTTAAATCAAGAATTTCCACGATAATAACTTCTCTCTGGGGTATAAAAAACCGGATATGAATTTCCTCTGTAAAAGGATTAGGAAAAGCGGTATGCTCGATTTTTTCAAAGACTTGGTCGTCTGTACTTGTTACGTTGTAAGATAAGTCTGGGGTCTGAAACTTTTTGGTGGTATAAACATGGTATTCACCGGGTTGAAGTGTAATGGACGGGTTACTAGAACTTATGCTAATACTATCTCCTGTTAGGTAATCGTACCATTTCCCGGAGTTCTGAAAACTAATGGAGGAAGTAGAGGCGGCTACTCCAAAATTTCCAAAAACATTTACATTACAAGAAGGGTGGGTAAGTTGTACTTGTTTTACTTGCCCAGAGACATTTTGCGTAAAGTTTGTGGTTTCAAAGGCTGGTTCGCTCGTTTTGAGCTTTACCAGCGCGCTATAAATCTGATAAAGACGATTCCGATTCATGTCTGTAAAATAATCCCATTTTATGGGTTTTTCACATACTCGACAAGGAACATCAATAGAGACATCGTACCCAACCTCTTCAAACTGCCATATCATTTTAGGTCCGGGTACAGCAAAAAATAAAGCCGCTACCTGCCCCATTCTATCTATAGAAGTATTTAAATCTTTAATATCATAGCCTCCTGATGCGTTACCATAAGATAGGTTTTTAAACATCAACCGTTCTTCGTCATGGCTTTCCATATAGCCGACAAGATTGGGATTATTAAAATTTCGGCTTTTATAAGAAACCCCACTAATGTCCCAACTACATTCCGGACCGGACGCATGCCCCATCGAAGATTGGTTATAGGGGCAGTTCATTTTTCCCCAAGTCATAAAGCCATAGTCTGCCAACTCTTTTTCTTCCGAGTTTTCCGAAAAATGTTCCAGAATCAACATAGTAGAATTGTCCACTTGTCTTATTTCGTCTGACATTCTTTTGAGGTTAGCGATTCTACTTGCATCATATTGCCCCCAAAGCCCTACGTCGGAACCGGAATTAAACTGGGTAAAGCCCTTAGAAAGGTCAAAGCGAAATCCGTCCACCTTAAACTCTTCTACCCAATATCGAAGTACTCTATCCACAAAACTCCGGGTCTCTGTGCTATTATGGTTCATATCGTAGCCCACATTAAAGGGATGTTTGGCATCAGGATTGAACCAAGGATTATTGACGGCGGGTTTATTTTGGGCGGCATCCCAATATAAATTAACCATAGGCGAAAGCCCAAACTGATGATTAAGGACAATATCCAATACTACCGCCATGCCGTTCTCATGGCAAAGGTCTATAAACTCTTTCAGCTTCTCCTGTGTTCCGTAATATTTATCTACTGCAAACATATACATCGGGTTATAGCCCCAACTACTATTCCCCTCAAATTCCATGACAGGCATAAGCTCAATAGTATTGACTCCCAGTGATTTGAGATACCAAAAGGAGTCTATCAAAGCCTGAAACGAATGCCTCTTTGAGAAATCGCGAATTAACAACTCATAAACTACCAAATCCGTATTTGAAGGCTTGGCAAAGTTTGTTACCTGCCAATTATAGGCAGTCATATTAGTCTGAAATACAGATACAATTCCAGCGGTTTTTCCCACCGGATAAGGCTTTAAATTGGGATATACAGAAGGAGGGATAAAAGAATCATTCCAAGGGTCAAGAATTTTTTTTGCAAAAGGGTCTCCTATTATAATCGTCTCTCCTCCATTATTTTTGACTAAAAACTGGTATCCATATTCTTGACTTGGATTAAGTCCCGTAAGCTCAATCCACCAAAACCTCCCATCTCCGGAGCGTTTCATTGCATAATCCGGGTGAGCTAGGTAATTATTGAAATCTCCCAATAAATAAACATATTCCTTATCCGCAACCGGAGTATTGAGAACCACCCTTACGCTTGTAGAAGATAATTCTAATACCCCTCCAATAGTTCCCGTAGGCGGACTTTGAATGATAGATTGCCCCTGAACGATATAATAAACAGAGTCCATAACTGTAGTCCCTCCGTTTTCATAAACGACCTTTACCCAATAAGTTCCGGCGGTAGATGCTGTTGTTGTATAAGAGACTTGATTAGTCCCCGAAGCAGACTGAACAAGGTTATTATTAATGTACAAAGATAAATCACCATTGGCAGAAGCATTTGCTGAGACATTTACACTTGCATTAAGGGCATAAATAGAGCCAATAGAAGGAGTAGAAACCCCTACCTGAACACTCGAACCAGAATATAAATCATAATAAATATCCTGATTAATCGCATCTTTCCCTACGATTGTACCCGCAGCATTCCTAAATACAAATGCCATTTTAGAAGCAATTTCAGAAGTGCTGGTAAAGTTATAAAAGGTACGGATATGATATTTAATTTGATGTTTATTGTTCCCCAAGGAAGTCATCAGCAATTTAGGATTATTCGTAGGCCAGGGAAGTAGCTGCACATACTTCCAATCCGTAGGAGAAATACTATTGCTGGTAATAAGTCCTGTATGTATATAAATCGGAGAGACACCCGTAAGTGCCCCATTTCCAAGTGTAGCATCATAGACAATAGTTACTGTATCATCTACGGTCGGGAAGGCAGGAGTTACAGTTATAGTTTGCGCTTTTCCCCAACAAAATAAACAAACCAGAAAATGGGTAAAGATTATTATTTTTATATGTTTCATAAAAGCAATGATAGTTGAGACAAGGTACTTGTCTTAGTTTTTGAGGAGGATAATTTTTTCAGTCTGATACAAATCTCCGTTTTTAATCGTAACGGCATAGACCCCTTCAGCGTAATTTTGTAAATCTAACTTCCATTGATTAGCTCCTTGACACGCCTCCGCCGTTACTACTTCCAATAATACTCCTTCCACGTTAAAAATAGAAATCTGTGCAGTTTCACTCTTGAGTACATTAAGATAAAGATTGATATTTGCTGTATTTGCCGTAGGAGATGGAAAAATGTTTAGGTTACCATACCCAAAAGCCGGCTCTATATCGTTAGTTTGTGAGACAGTAAAATATTGGTTACCGGCATAATCATTAAAATTTACAGTATCTGGCTTTGCGAGGTTATTAATATTAGCACCTAATCCTCCTAATACCTGATTGGAGAGATAGTCATGCCCGCTGCTATTAATAAAAGCAGAGATTTTAATATCTCCAGTAGGGTTTCCTATATAAGCAAGCGGAATTGCCATCTCAACGCCCGTACTTACCGTAGCGGGATCAAAGTCAGGAGGACCAATCTCTCCTGGAGAGCCTCCTACTCCTGCAATATTTGAATTATTTAGCCCAATATATCCCCCGAGGTAAGTCCAAGCATAGGGCCCCCCGTTCGCGCTCATCGTTATATCTGGAACCGGTACATCTACAAAGCCATTAGGGTTGCCACCCGTTTCTATTGCAGCAGCGTAAACCGCAATCTTAGGAGTTCCTGTTTCGGGTCCATTCGTGATAGCCATCCAAAAATCCGCCTCAAAGCCGGCATCAAACGTTAGCCCCGCCATTTTATTGGGGTCTTCAAATTCGGACGGCATAGGGTTATTACTTAGTAGTTGATTCTGCCCTCCAGATTTATAGTCAAAAAATAGTTCTATTTTATTATAATTGGACTCCAAATTTCCGGTGAGCATCAAGTATAATGTACCATTAGCGACTTTTGCGTATGCCCCATCTAACTCTGAACCAATGGTAGCAGTCATTACATTTCCTTCCTGATTATCTCCAAACTGTGTGTAATTATTTTGAAGTGCATAAAGCGTATATCCCTCTGATTGCATCATCTGACCATTGACAGTAATGGTTTGCCCAGACACCCTATTAAAGCTAAATAGCACTAAGAAGATGATAATTTTGTGAAAAGAAAGTTTCATAATCAAGATATTATATTATTTTTTTAAGAAAGAGAATCCTTTATTATCAAAGATTTATCTAAAATGATTGGCGCAAAACTACTATTTATTTAGGACTTAATTAATATTTTAAAATGAATAACCTATAAAATATGTGATTTTATTTTTTTTCGGTGAACTTAGTTAAAAAATCGTAACTTTGAAGTCGTTTATAAGTTTTTTTAAACATATTAATTTTAAACTAAATTTTTAATTTATGAAGAAGTTATTACTTTCTTTATTTGCCCTAATAGGTATCATGAGCGGCGCAATGGCGCAGTTTAATGTTACCTTGCAGGTTGACATGCGTGCAGTTGTGGTAAGTCCTAATGGAGTACATGCTGCCGGTAATTTTCAATTAGCTGCCGGCTTTGCTGGTGACTGGGACCCTGCTACTACGGAGCTTACAGACGGAGACGGAGACGGGATTTATGCTATCAGTATGACCCTACCCGCAGGTTCTTACGAGTATAAGTTTGTGAATGGAAATGCTTGGGGGTCTGACGAAAATCCGATTCCTGCGGGTTGTAGTGTAAACGGAAATCGTGGTATGACTATCTCCAGCGATACCACCCTGATAGCTCCGGGCTACTTGTCTTGCGACCCGCTTCCTTCCGGTAAAATTGTTTTGTTACAATGTGATATGCACAACCTTACGGTTGATCCCGCAGGGCTGTCCGTAGCAGGTAGTTTCCAAACAGAAATCGGAGGTGCTGCTGACTGGACTCCCGGTGTAAACTTCCTCACAGATGCAAACACTGACCAGATTTATGAAATTTGGTTTGCGCTTCCTGATACGGGGATGTTTGAATATAAATTTGTTAATGGGACAAGCTGGGAAAGTGTACCCGCTACTTGCGCCATCAATAGTAACAGAGGAATGCACGTTACTTCTGGTACATTAAAACCGGACGTTGTTTGCTTCAACGACTGTGTGATGTGTCCTACCTCCACGCCCGACACCGTAGTTGTCTTTCTGCAAGTAGATATGTCTAACCAAGACTATCCCTATGCTCCCTACATCTCTACGATTGCTGACTCCGTAAGTGTTGCGGGTTCTTTCCAAGGAGCCATGAATATTCCGGGGGTTGGGAATTGGTCTCCGGGTAAGACGATACTTACTGACCCTGACGGGGACAAGGTCTATACTGCTTATCTTAGAATGGGAGAAGGAACTTACCAATACAAATTCCTTAATGGTACTGCATGGGGAGTAGATGAAAGTGTCCCCGCTGCTTGCAACGTGGGTGGTAATCGTGAAATAGCGGCTATGGGTACTAATGGCGACACTATTATTATAGCCCAAGTTTGTTTTGGAGAATGTGTCTCTAACTGCCCACCGGCACTCCCTCCCATCAATGTAACTTTCCGTGTGGACCTATCTAATGAACCTGCCGCTCCCATGGGACCCTACGTATCCGGCTCACACCAAAGACCCACCCAATGGGATAAAACCAAAGACCTAATGACAGAAATCACACCCGGAAGTGGACAATATCAATTTACCCAATTAATTAAGCCCGCTCAATACGCCTTCAAATACTTCTACGGAGACACCACAGGGACAGGAAACCTTGACGCAATAGGAGAGTTTGCTAACATGGTCTCTCCTCCTCCTGGCGGTTGTACTATCTCCAATGGGCTTGGCGGATTTAATCGTGCTTTAGACCTTACAGGAGTAACCCAAGACACCGTTTTACCTATGGTAGAGTGGAATACTTGTACGGTTACAGACCCTGGATACACTGTGAGCATCGAAGAATATCTTAACACTCTAAAATCCTTCTCTATTGTGCCTAACCCCATGACAGAAATAGCCGAAGTTCGTTTTTCCAATAAAGAACAAACTAATTTTACTATGACTATTATTAACATCACCGGACAAGTAGTAATGCGTAAAAATAATATTTATGGTAATAGCGTAGAGATTCGCAAAAATGAATTAGGAAACGGTATTTATTTCATCACTTTATGGAGTGAAGCCGGAGAGCGCGCCACCCGTAAGTTGATTATTGAATAACTCACCATTATTTTATAACAAAAAGGCTGTCTCAAAAGGGCAGCTTTTTTGTTTCCTTCCTAAAATCAATTCTCTCCCTACCGTTTTTCATTGGCAAAGATAGAACCTAATCCGGTAGAGGGAAAATACTATCATTTCATCGATTTGGGGGCTTGAGGTTGTGTTGGGGCGATGTTTGGATTCGCTCAACGTGATGGAGTATCATCTGACAAATAAATTGATATTTATCAGCTAAATAGCATCAAGTAAATAATCCATATTATTATCAATTTATGAATAATTTAAAGGTAAAAACTAGTTACTACTTATATTCCCCAATAATGGGTTGGGTATAGTGAATGATTTACAACCATATTCGTATAAGTACTGGTTTGAAATTAGTTTATGATATTATTTTTAGTTAAAAATCTGATAAACAATTATTTATTAAGACTAAGAACTTATCATTAAAAACTAAGAACTACTTAAAAATAATAGGTAGGGTAAAAAAAATAGCATTATTTATAACCATTTATTTACTGCTTACGTATATTCGGTGTATAAAAAAATCTTTGTTTTACCATTTTATTGTAATTTGGTAAGTATGAGTGGGTAAAAAACTAAGAGAATAACTATAAATTAAACCATTGGCTATTAATTACTTAATTTTACTATTCACTATTCATTTTTAACTATTTACTGTTTACTGTCAAAAAAAACTAAAATTACTTAATCAATCTGTTTTTAAAAAGAGTATATCAAAATGAATCATTCTGTTTTTTCTTGGATTTTACTTTCAGGCGTTTTGTTCGCTGGTTCTGCTTCTTTTTCTTACCAAATGCAGGAAAAAGATCCTATCGTAGCAATCATGGCTGGACCCGAGCTTTCAGAAAAATTAGAGGGGGCGGTGGAGAATCGTTTGCTTTCTCCTTTACGTAAAAAAGACCACATTCGTCAGCGTATGTTCAGCCGCTGCCCGAGTGGGTATGACATGCAGTTTAACGAAACGGATTATGCAAATGGATCAATGGATATTAAGCCCGCAGTTGATGGTTTGTACTATGGCAAAATAGTATATTATAATGCTTGTGACGGAGAGGATATTTGTGAATATAGGGTGAACGGAGAGACATTTGCAGTAGAAGCGCGAAACAAGGTCTCCGAAGAGTTTGTGCCTGCCCGTCAATGGTTAGAGGCTTTTCATTACGACAAAACTGGCGCGCTCTAAGCGGAGGAGGGTTTGTTGTAAAAAAAGACTTATAATAGTCGTGAATAATCCCAAAAACGTAGTTTGGGCGCGTAAGTTTTCATACTACGGGCGTGTGTTGCGTTTGAAAAATAGGAATCCACCCTTTTCCT
Organism: Bacteroidota bacterium; assembly: GCA_963169475.1. Classification (GTDB taxonomy): domain Bacteria; phylum Bacteroidota; class Bacteroidia; order J057; family J057; genus JAAFHL01. The sequence continues at coordinate 12,888 of CAUJFT010000088.1, forward strand.
CTATTTTTTCAAATAGGGACAGCCGTGATTGAAATTCTTCTGTATAAAGAATATTTTTCGTAGCAAGAAAAACAGGTTTGTCGGGGTCTCCTTGTATAAGCCAGTCGTCATTGTAAGCATTGATATTCTTATGAGGCTTTACCTTTCCATAAAACAAGTGAAGGTAGCTTTTGTATCTACCCGTTACAAGATAAACCTCTTTCCCTGCTTGAGCCGTGAAAAAATCCTGAGCTGCCCCTTGAGTATATCTTGCAATTCCCGGTAAAACCCTTTTGTACTGTCCGTTTACAAAGAAAAGCGTGAGCATTACTTGTAGATATAGGAAACTGATATATCTTCTTCTAAAAAGATTTCCTAAGTTAAAAACTAAGCCAGTGAAGAATACTCCCCCAATCAGCCACTCGTAGCCTGTCCATTCAACCTCCATTGCTAAATTGCCTTGTGCTACAGGGTCTTTAACATAAGGAGTTATCCAATCTAAATGATTTATTACTAGGTTAATACAAGAAGGGAGAATCCCCCAAAGAATCATTCCTATGATATAAAGCATCCCCGTTTCCCACTTTATTTTTGATGATTTTCGGATAATATGCTCTAAGTAAAGCCCAGAAATGAATACCGCCGGAAAATACAATAACGAACTATAATGGACGATTTTGGTCTTGGAAATAGAAAAAATAATCATCACAACCCAAAACCATATCATCATCATTCTCCGAAGTGGTCTATCTTCTTTTTCTGCATGTTTCCGAAACATTCCACTAAATGTAAAGGCGGAGAGCGGGAAACATCCCAATATAAAAATCACAAAATGATAGTAAAAGGGCTGCTCATGTCCTGCCACAGGTTGAGTTAGCAATTCTATTTGATAGGCGATAAATTTTTCTATAAAACCGGTACCGTGTGCAAAAGTTTCGGCTCCGTACCATAGAGAAACGGTTATACCCGTAGCAAATAGTAATTTTAGGATAAAACCCCACGCAAACCGGTGAAAATAGACAGAAAGGTTGAAAATAAAGTACGTAAGCCCTACTATTAATAGGGCAGCAGGACCTTTGGTCAATACCGCTAACCCTAACCATAATCCGGCAAGCCAAGGGGAGAGAGTATTGAGATTAGCACTTCTCTCAAACACCTCAAAATAATAGATTTGAACAAGAGAAAGAAAAATAAAAAAATTAAAAACAGGGTCAATAATTCCTGATTTAAAATAAATAACGGGAAGCATTGTCCCTAAATAAAGACAAGCAATGATTCGCCCAAATAATCTACCTTTTAATTGAAGTCCTACGAGATAAAGAGATATAATAGTTAGTACTCCAAAAAAGGCATTAGGAAAGCGTGCCCCAAATTCGTTAATTCCAAAGATATTCATGGAAAGGCATTGAAGCCAAATAAACAACGGAGGTTTTTCATGAAAGGGGCGGAAATTGATTTGTACTTGCAGATAATTTTGGGTCTCTATCATTTCTCTTGCACATTCCGCAAAGTTAATCTCGTCCCAATCAAATAAAGGCACTGCCCCCAGAAAAAGTAAGAATCCGGTAAAACTTATGAAAACAAAAAATAACAAATCCCCCAATATAAAGGGAATTAAACCTTTTTGCATTATTTGTGGTTGTGTATCCGACATGAAATATTTCTTATGCAATTTTATGGCGCAAAAGTACATAAATCCTTTAATTTTACGCTAAATCTTAATAACAATCGTGCTATTCACATTTTTAGGAACAGGTACTTCCCAAGGCGTTCCCGTTATTGCGTGTCCTTGCCATGTATGCAATTCCGATGACCCACGCGATAATAGGCTAAGAACTTCCGGATTACTTACTGACAGAAATACTACAATTGTCTTTGATACCGGACCGGATTTTCGGCAGCAGATGCTTAGACAAAAAGTAAAAGTATTAGACGCTGTCGTATTTACACATCCGCATAAAGACCATACTGCCGGATTAGATGACGTAAGGGCATATAACTTTTTATTGAAAAAGGAAATGGAGGTTTATGCTAATAGTTTGACTATTGATAGTTTAAAGCGTGAGTTTCCTTATATTTTTTCTGAAGAAAAGTACCCCGGCGTACCGGAAATCAAGGTGAAAGAAATCTATCCCTATCATCAATTCAAAATAGGAGAGATAGAATTATTGCCTATTGAGGTAATGCACCATAAAATGCGTGTATTGGGTTTTCGTATTGGGGATTTTGCATATATTACAGATGCCAATTTTATTCCCGATAACTCCATGAGCCATTTGTATGGATTGGATACCCTCGTATTAAATGCCTTGAGAATCCAAAAGCATCTCTCTCATTTTAATTTGGAAGAAGCGATTGCGGTGGTAGAGGTCTTAAAACCCAAGAGGGCTTATTTTACACATATCAGCCATTTAATGGGTACGCATCAGGAGGTTACGCTAAGGTTGCCTGCGAATGTCCGTATTGCAACGGACGGACTTACGATAGAAGTCCAATGAAAGACTTCATTGGAGATAGCTTTGAGCGGGGAAATCCATGATATTTAGATAGGGGATTTGTGCCTTGTAGTACTGATTGATGATTTCAATCAGTTCATTCGTCAGCATGGCATTTCCTCTGGGAGTAAAGGAGTATCCATCAAGCGTATAAAACCCTCCAAATATATACTCTTCGCTAAAATGGATTCCGTCTTCGATGATTTCCTTGCTTCTTAGGGTAGATACCATTTTTCGCAAATCACAAACCGGCAGCTTGTATTCTTTGCCAAGGTTGAAAATAATATTATTGTATTCTGTAGTCCTTTCGTACAAGGCATGATACTCTGCACTGTCTAATACCATGTATTGAGGAACCGGATTCGAGGGAGACCGCCCAATTTGGGGATATTTTTTTAGATACCTTATGATGTAGTATAAACTCACATAATCATTGGAACCAGACAAGCGGACTTCGCCTTTGTCGGTCATCAAATAATAGGGGATAGGTTCGCAGGTTTTATTATCCTTAAAAAAAGCGGTAGAGGCGATAAAATAGGGGGTTTCTGTAAGGTAGGGAATCGTAAGAAGAACGCCTTTGCTCGTTGTGGTGTTTAGAGTCTGAATCAATTTACGGTAGTTTGTCTCAAATTCAAGAGGGGAAATAGATTCTTTGCCCAACGTACCATATTTCCACACGTCATCAAATCCCATTTCTAATGTAAAAAAGCTTGGCTTCTTTATACTGATTAAATCGAGATAAGAGATGGTAGTATCGGAGAACCTTTTGAGATAAGGGCATTCAATTTGTTTTTTTGTAACGTCAGCCAATCCAATGCAAGGCACGCCAAGATTATGGTAATCGCCTGGATAGGCAGGCGGAAAAGGGCTGGAAGACGCAGGGCTTTCTTCTAGAAAGGAGAATACACTATTTCCTTTACAATCCCAATTCATTAGCGAATCTGGGGTATTAATTTTCCAATAACTATCCAATCCTTTGGGGATATAAGCCTGATTAAAAGCGTTCATTTTAATCTTCTGAAACTGACCGGCAAGCAGATTGGGAAAGGAATAACGTTGCCCTTCTTCAAATACTCCGTAGTCAGAAAGCCCCGCGGTATAGTCAGACCCTATGGCAACGTACCGTTCGGTGTTTATTTCCCCCATAGAAAGCGTAGGACCATTGATTGTAGGGGGCGCGCATCCGGCGATAGAGAGGAGAATAAGTATATTTATAAGTACAATTCTTTTCATATTAATGTATATCGGAAAAATAAGTTGAAAAGTTGTGCCATTAAGGTAAAAATATCAGGATACAACCATTTTGGTTGAGTTTAGGTTAAGCAAAAAAGAAAGGGAGTATGATAATTAATATATTTTTTGAAAGATGCCTCTCCGAGTAAACAACTTAGCCACTCTAATATGAAATAATTGTTACTTTGTATGTATTCTCAATAATTTAATTACACGGGGAACAGGAATGAGCATCATACTGGCTCTAATTGCAATATTTATTGCGTGCAGAGGACGTAAAAAAATCCCTATTCTTTCAAAATGAATGATATAAAGATGGATAGAAAAGAATTTATTCAAAAAACAATTTTAGGATTAGTAGCCATGAACACATTAAGTAACTTGAAAGCATTTACTGATACTCTTCCTATACAGAGTAAAAGAATGCCGGCATTATTTACCTCACACGGAAACCCAATGGATATTCCAATGACAAAAGAACAGCGACCGTTCTGGAACGAGTTGTTTAAACTTGGAAACACCTTACAAAAAGACTATGAGGTAAAAGCCGCATTGGTTGTATCTGCCCATTGGTGTACAAAAGGAACTTTTGTAAATATCTCGTCAGAGCAAAAGCAGATTTATGACTATTATGGTTTTCCAGATGAATATTATAAAGTGTATTATAAGGCTAAGGGCGCGCCGGATATGGCGCGTGAAGTAAAAAAAATGATTCCCTCCGTTACAGAAACAACGGATTGGGGATTAGACCACGGAGCGTGGCCAATGCTTATGCACCTATTTCCCAATGGCAATATTCCGGTTTTCCAGATGAGCATTGATTATTATGCAAAGCCCGAATATCATTATGAATTAGGAAAGCAGCTAAAACCATTGCGAGACAAGGGGGTGTTGATCATCGGTAGCGGTTCTCATATTCATAACCTGCAACTTGCCGGACAAAAAATGAGAAAAAATGACATGACACCCTTTGGTTGGGAGATAGAGTATGATACATGGTTAAAAAAGCAAATTGATGAAAGAAGCTTTGTCAATATCATAAACTATGAAAACAGCCATAAACTTGGCACTTTGGCAGCACCAACCCCAGACCATTATGTGCCAGTGCTGTATAGTTTAGGAATGACTGATAGCTCTGATGGTATTCGTTACTTTTATGAAGCACCGCCTTCGTTGCCCGCGTTTAGTGAGCGGAGCTTTATCATTCAATAAAATCATAAGCATTAGAAAAATTAAAAAGCAAGGAATCAACGCCTCAAATGATGAACGTGTAAGATTAACCAATTGAAGGTTTAGCCTTTCCTAATACGATTAAGGTTCGGTTGGGGAGATAAATACTAATATAGTGCCCTAATTTTCGGCTTTTTTCGGTAGTGTATAGAACCGACTCGTCCACGCGGTTATGCCCCCCGAATTGGGCATTATCCGTGTTGAGGATTACGTGGTAAGTTCCTCCTTTGAGCATACGCACCTTATACCCAACCTGAGACTCCTCTACATTCAGGTTAAGAATAAATACATATCCTCCACGTTCAAATACCAATATTTTAAGGGTATCATCAAGCATCAGTTGAGTGGCATTTCCAGAGTCCAGAATGTGTTTCTGCTTTACAAAGTCTATCATCGCTTTGTCAAAGTCGCCAAGCCATTTGTACTTGAGTTCGGGATTGTCATAAAGAGACCACTGCCTGCGGGCGTAATGATGACTCCAATCATTGCCCTCTCGTGGAAAGTCAATCCATTCAGGATGTCCAAACTCATTCCCCATAAAATTCAGGTAAGCCTCTCCACCAAGCGAAATAGTAAGAAGACGGATAATTTTGTGCAGCGCAATGCCCCTATCTATTATAAGATTAGGGGTGTCTTTGTGCATAGCATGATACATTTCGGGTCCCATAAGCCTAAATGCAGTGGTTTGGTCTCCAACCAAAGCTTGGTCGTGAGATTCTGCATAAGCGATATTGGGTTCTTTGGCTCTTCTATCATTCAGAATATTCCACATTTCAAATAAGCTCCAATCCTCATCTTTGGAGTGTTTCAGGAGGCGAACCCAATAATCAGGGATTCCCATTGCAAGGCGGTAATCAAAGCCTAACCCTCCCTCCTGTATTTTTCGACAGGCTCCCGGTATTCCGCTCATATCTTCAGCAATAGTAATTGCGTCCGGCTTTATGGTATGGATAAGATGATTGGCGAGCCGGAGATAAGTCATTGCTCCTTTGTTGGTTTTAGCACCAAAATATTTCTCGTACTTGTCAAAGGTAATCCCTAGTCCATGGTGAGTATATAGCATAGAGGTAACCCCATCAAATCTAAAACCATCAAAATGAAATACTTTTAGCCAATAGGTCAAATTGGAAAGTAGAAACATTAGCACCTCTTTTTTTTCATAATTAAATAATTTTGAATCCCAAGCAGGATGATTTCCTTTTTCCCCCTCATAAAAATACTGATAATCTGTCCCGTCAAACTGATTGAGACCCTCCATAAAATTTTTGACCGCATGAGAATGGACTACGTCCATAATTACCGCTAAACCCATTACATGCGCCTCATTAACCAAATACTTTAAATCTTCTGGAGTTCCGAACCGGCTAGAAGGAGCAAAAAAGTTAGAAACATGATAGCCAAAAGACGCATAGTAAGGATGCTCTTGCACTGCCATAAGCTGTACACAATTATATCCTGCTGCTTTAATTCTAGGTAGTGTACGAATGGCAAATTCCCTCCAAGTGCCTACGCCTTCCTTCTCCTGCGCCATTCCGGGGTGGCACTCATAGATGATTAATGTACTAATATCGGCAGTTTTAAATGCACTATCTGTCCATACAAATGGGATTTTTGGTTTCCAAAATTGACCAGAATATTCGGAAGTATCAGTATCCTGAATTACTCGCTGAATATAGGCGGGGATTCGGTCCATCGCATGACTTGGGCATTTTACGTGTACTTTTAGCCGGCTGCCATGAATCAGGCGGCCTGTATACTCACTATCGGGAAGGAAAATTTCCCAAAGCCCGTTCCCTTTTTTTTGCATAAGATGTTCAAAGGGGTCCCACCCATTAAAATCTCCAATCAAAGACAAGCCTACCGCTCCGGGTGCCCACTCCCGATACCACCACCCTTTCTTTACGTCATCATAATTTAACCCCAGATACAGATAAGCAGAGGCAAAAGATTGTAATTCGCCAAAGTTTTCCTCTACTTCTAATTTCATCTTTTGATAATGAGCCAATCTCGCCCTTATTTCCGTTTCATAGGGTTTAAGCAGGGGGTCTTCATCTATGAGCAAGATATTTTTTGTGTAACAATCTATGTAATTATTTAGCATATTTTAGTAGCCAAGAAAACTATCTATGGGTAATTTTAATTCCTATATTTTCATGCAAAGTTAAATCTTTTTCTCTATTCTTGCCCTTTTTATGCTAAATAGTTGCTCAAAATTTTAAAATCTGGGCGATATAAAACTAGCAAAAAGAATGCCCACTTTGCGCCTAAAGGCAATCATATACTGAAAGTATAATAATAAGTAGTACGAGGTAAGTAATACTTGTTTTATCAACCATCAATGATTGGTCATAGTAAAGTTGAAAACTAAAAAAGTGGAGAATTTTAAAAATCCCCACTTTTAGAATAATTTACTTCCCTTTATTATTCTGCTTTAACAAATTTTCTATAGCTACGTTTACCATCACTACTTATTGCACTAAGGAAATAAGTACCCGTAGGTAATGAAGATACATCTAATGTGAGCGTTCTATTGAAAACATTTTCGGGAACAAAAGAGGTAACTCTGCCAGTATTATCCATAATTGTTATTTTAAGCGTTTTAATATCCGTTTGATTATTTTGGAGCGTTAGAGTTAGCTTACCTGCTGTCGGATTAGGATATACCTCAAAGTTTAGTGTTTCTACATTTGGCATAATCTTTACCTCTATTGCTTCTGAATAAAAGGTATTTCCATCAGTATCTATTTCTTTAATTCTGTAAAAAATCTTTTCTTCTCCATAAACAGGTCTAAGTGTTTTATCAAAATGTTGATAATGCGTATCTCCCATAATCCCTAATGCCTCTACGCTTGCGATGGATAAAAATTCTGGTTCATCGGGATATTTTCTCTGCACTTCGTACAAATCTGTAAGCTGCTCTATGTGTGTTACCCAATCTACAATGACAAAGTAGTCCTCATTTTTAGAGACAGAGGCCGTTAGTGAAAGGGCATCTGCTGGTAGAACACAATTATCTACCGTTATTTTTACTGCGTCTGCCGCTGTACACACTCCGTTTGAAACCGTAACGGTATAAGTTCGCGTAGCAGACGGGGTAGCAACCGGATTGGCAATATTAGGGTTAGAAAGGTCGGTTGTCGGAGACCATTGATAGCTCACTGGAGCATTGAGAGAACACATGAAAAAACGAACGTTTGGTCTCATATTCGTAGCCGTTCCGGTTAAAAGCCCGCACCCTGATGCTCCATCAGTTGCGGAGTGAATCGTTGAGATAAAGCTAGTATTAGAGGCATAAATGAAATCATTGTTAGAAGAAGAAGTATTGTCAAAACATATCTGAACAATAAGATTTGTTGTTCCGTCCCAAGCGTATCCGTTTGTAAAAGGAATTGTTTTCCAGCCAGCTCCTCCACTCAAAGTATAACTTCCCGAATACACAGTAGTAAGCCCAGATTGGAATGTATTGAGTATGGTGAGATTTGTACACCCAATACTGATAGTGAAATTACTATATGGAATAGTACTATTTACGGATTGGATATTCAGCGCAATCGCATTAATCTTTCCGCCTGCCCCCATACCAAGAGCAGAGAGTTCCGTCCCACGATATAACATCTGTAGCTTTCCGTCTTCCATCAAACCAGTAAATGGATAAGTTACTGTTGTATTAGGATTACCAAATATATAATCCACAGTAGCACCTCCACAAGCCGCATTGGTTGCTCCACAAGGCGGGGGCGTAGTAATTGCAGTAATAAAGGTCGTTGTATTCAGATTTACGGTTAGTCCAGGATTGCTACAAATTCCGCTAGAATCGGGTGTCGCATCTACAAGATTAGAAGTTCTTAGCTGCAAAGTATCCCTAAGTACGCACCCACCTCCTGCTGCTTCTACTGCATAGGCTATATTTCCGGGTCCTGCCGTAGCAATGGGATTAGGGATATTGCTCGCACTCAAACCTGTAGGAGGACTCCAAGTATAAGCCACAGGAGGAGATACCGAACAATGATTAAATAAAATATTGGCTCTTGAGGTACTAGCAATACCGGACGTAAGTGCGCAACCTACTACGTTATCTTGATATCTGAAAAAAGCACTATTGGCAGAAGTGGTAGTATAGGCTATGTGGTCATATTGAGAATAGGTCGTATTATCAAAACAAATTTCTACCACGAGATTATTTGTACCATTCCAAAAAAATGAATTATCAAAATCAAAATGATTCCATCCTGTAGTGGTACTAATGCCTGATATAGGAGCATAAACCGTAGTCATTCCCCCCACAAAGTTGTTAAGTGTACTTAAATTTGTGCATCCTAATTTAATATTAAAATTATTATAGGGAATGGTGCTATTTTTGGTTATAACATTGAGTGCTAAGGCATTAATGTTTCCAACAGAGAGACCGGCTGCGGTAAGTTCTGCCGCTGTATATAAAAATTGAGTTCTTCCATCATGCCAATAACCGCAAAAAGGATATTGTATCGTTGACGCTCCCGTTCCAATCGTATAATTAGTAGAGGTACCGACACAAGCCCTTGTGCTAATTCCACAAGAAGCACCAGAAGCCATAAAGGGCATTACTGCATTGGTGGTTAGCTGAACCGTCTGCCCTGTACAGACATTGGAGACAGGGGGACTTGCATTGATGCTCCCACCTTTAAATATGGTAATATTATCCGAAGATACACACCCTGCATAAGTATAGGAAACAGTATAAATTTGTGGTAAAGTAGCCGGAACTGCTGTAGGATTTTTAATATTAGTAGCACTCAAACCAGAACCAGACCAAGTATATATACCAGAAGGGTTTCCAAAGATAGTAGTGTTTAGCTGTATTTGTTGTCCGGCACATATTGTATCACTTGAAGCAATCGCTTCTACTCCTGCTACGTAAATCACAATATTTGCATTGGCTACGCTTGGAATAGGGCAGAAATTATCCCGAGCATAAATGTAAAAGGCATTATATCCCACCGCAGTAGCCGGAGGAGTCCATGTAAAAGTCATCATAACCGGGTTAGTTCCACTATAAGAAAGCGTTGCTCCTCCGGGCAAACTTACAGAAGCATTATCCGTTACTACCGGGTTTCCCGTAGTAGAAGAGGCTTGAATCTGAAAAGTAACAGGCACTCCGGAGCAAGCGGTCATTGCATGCGTCTGACCTGCATTCAGGGTAGCTCCACTAAGATTATTGATACCTCCAATTGCTACCCCTCCGGTAAGCCCGTTGCTTATAATAAGTTGAATATCCCGCATTACCGAACCCACAAAAACTCCATTTCTATATTCTTGGACAAGTACCGCCGTTACACTTATCTGAATCTGTGTGGGGGTAAATTGCATCTGTCCGGTAACACTATTGATGGTAAACGAGCCTGATGAAGTGCTAATGGGATAGCTTGGACTCCATGGCGCATTATAAGTTACGGGAGTTCCTACATTTTGACGAGGCGTAACCACAGAATAAACAAGGTTATCTCCATCTTGCTCGGAAGTAGCATGAGAATAATTTTGAGCTTGATTCACACCGAATACTGGTACAGGCTTGGTATAAAAATCCGGAGAACTATTTTGGGGAGCAGCCACATTGTTTAAGATGGCTTCAAAATAAAAAGCCTCTCCCGCAGACCCGGTCGTTATCGAATAGTTGCGGCAACAATTGGTATAACTAAATGTCCAATCTGTACATGCAGAGGGTAGAGTATAAATCGTTGAATACACATATTCTTCTACGCCTAATGCCGTCCCTCCATTACAAGTCGTCGCTCCTGAATTACAAATTACGGAGACCTCTACTGGATAACCGGCTTCTAAGCTAGCGTTGGCAAAAGTAGAAACAGCACAATTGGTTGAGCTAATGGCTATTACCTCTGAAGGATTCATCGCAACTCCAGAGCAATCACGATAAAGTGTAAGTTTAATCCGATAAGTGTTTCCCCCAAGATTTACGTAAGTCAAATCTCCTCCCATTAGATGAGAAGCATGAGAGACAGAAGGTAAAAAAGCAATAAAAACTAAGAGTGAGTAAAGATACCCAATATTGGGTGATAAACGCAGAAACTTTTCGTAAAATTTTAACATAATATAAAAATATCCAGAGGTTTATAATTATTTATAAAATAAAATTTAATATTTATGATAAAATGAAAAAACATTAAAGTTTTTATTTAAATCTAATACTATATTTAAACTGTCTTAATGATAAATCATTCATAGATTCACTTAATTACTCTTTATTGAAATTATAATAAAATAAAAAGTATAAAGAAGTATTATTATTTAAAATAAATATACGGATATAGTTATTTTATAATATTTAATTTTACGGCAAAAAAAATGCCAAATTAAATATTTGGATTCTTTTTCTCGAAGCCTGTTTTTAATGATAAAACCATCTATACAAAAGACAATAACAGCCTTGGCTCACTTAGCAGAAAGCCCTAAAACAATCAAATAAAGCCGAATACATGATTGATGCCGTTTGCAACAGGTGCAAATAGCAGAAGATTAAGTATTTTTAAGCGATACTAAAATACTCGTAGTAATACCCCGAAAAAAATAAAATTACGATTTTAAAGAAACCCTATATGATTAGATATTGTAGTTATTTCTCAAAAGTTAATCCTAATATTTGTACAATTTTTTCCAAATAAATTTTATCTATTTCCGAGAAATCATCTATTCTATCAGAGTCCACATCTAAAACAAATTTTGTTTCTTCTCCTAATACAAAAGGAACAACAATTTCTGAAAGAGAAAGAGAACTACAAGCAATATGCCCAGGATAGGCATTCACATCTGGCACAATAACCGTAGTCTTTTGGAGGGCAGATACCCCACAAACCCCTTTTCCAATACGGATACGGGTGCAGGCAAGCGGACCCTGAAAGGGTGAAAGTACCAACTCTTCTCCAATCTTACGGTAAAACCCCACCCAAAAAAAGCCAAATGCTTCTTTGAGTATTGCCGCAACGTTTGCCATATTTGCAATCGGGTCGGTTTCTCCAGATAAAACCACCTCTATTTGAGGGATAATTTCTTGATAAATTTGTGATTTTGAACTACCTTTTGTAAAACTAAGCGATTCCGCCATAATATTTGAATAATTTTATGAGTAGTGTAAATTGAAAATTAGGCTATAGCCGTTTCGCATTGTTGTGCTTGTGTGAATACTGCAATAGTAGTGTAAATTGAGGATTAGGCTTTAGCCCATAATTCGTATTAAGTGATTGGGTTGTGAAAACACCCCTCCCCGCTAAAAGCAAAAAGGAGGGGCGTTTTTTAGAATTTAGCGGTGATGACAGAATTAGTAATAGGGGAAATATTGCTAATCCCTGTCTGGCTAAGGCTTCCGTTATCAAAACTAAAAAACCGTATAGTACCTGTTGAGGCATCGGGTACATTAGTGGTATTGAAAGTAGCACCTGCTCCTAATCCTGCATTCGTACTAGCTTTTTTAGTAGAGTTTCGTGCATCTACCATATAGAAAAGGTCGCTTCCCGCCTTACACCATGAAATTAATAAACCATTGTCGGGCAAGCCCGTATCAAAGCCCCATATTGAATGATTGGCAAGCCGAAATTCTACAATCCAGAACTCATCGCTTCTATTTTCGTTCCAAATAACCATCGTACCATTGGCAGAATCTTGTTCGCTGGGAGTGAAGCCTATACAGCGGCGTAAGCCGGAAAAATGGCTAGTCGTATTTTTCATAATATGAGGACGAATCCAACCAATTTTTATTTTATCAAACGCCGACATTTGAATTTTTCTACAATTATCAGACATCAAGTCAAATTGGCCAGGTCCTCCTGTACCGCAAGTTCCTCCGGTATATCTATCCGGTAGCGCGA
>CAUJFT010000089.1 GCA_963169475.1 Bacteroidota bacterium
AATGAGGAACAACATTCCAAAGATGTGGACAGAATGAAATCAGAATCTGACCAAGTTGTAACAGATGCAGAAACTGTAATGAGTGAAACTTCCTTAGGACGCGTAGCTGGTGGTAATGGGACAGTAGGTACTTTATGTGGAGCCAGCGTGGATACAAGCCTAGTCGGTCAGAAAACCATCATTATTACTTATGACGGCGTAACATTATGTAATGGCTATGTTCGTTCGGGTAGCATCGCACTCAAATTAGTCAATGGAACGCATTGGAGAAATGCAGGGGCAGTAATGGAAATCACGCATACGAACTACAGAGTAACGCGCCAGAGCGACAACAAATCTATTACTTTTGATGGAGTTAAATACGTTACCAATGTAAGCGGGTTCTCTTGGCCTTCTCTTTCACGCCAATACAAAGAAAGAGCCTCAGACCTAACCCTTACCTTTGACAATGGAACGCAACGAGAGTGGTCTCTTGCCCGCAATTGGAATATTACGGTTACAAGTATTTCGCCACTTGGAATCAGTTATGTAATTACGGGAGATTCTACCGTAAATGGTACTGCTAACGTAATGACATGGGGAACTAACCGCGCCGGAACTGCTTTTACAAATCATACTCCGATGCCAATCACCACCACTTATGGCTTAAATGGCTGTGGATTTTTCCGCCCACTTTCCGGGCAGTTAGTACATGAGCTAACCGGTAAGGGAACACTTACCACTACGTTTGGAGTAGATAACAGTGGCAATCCCGTAACTTCCGGCTGTGCCTATGGATACAAATTGGAATGGGAAGGGGTAAATGGCAACACCGCCTCTGCCGTAAAACCCTACAATTAATGTAGAAAAAGAGCATTTCCCTTTTTGTACCCAAGACGCTCCGAAGAAAGTTTTCTTCGGAGCGTCTTGGGGTTTATCGCAAAAGGATTGGTGGCAAATGAGGCAATTTTGTGCATAAATCAGAAAAAACGCTTTCAAAAAATTGTATTTATTTATTCCTCCTGTATCGTATCTAAATTCCTTTGGTCTCCGCTCCCATTGATTTTCTCTACTTCTAAACAAAAACCCGTCTTTTTCCGTTAAGAAACAACTCCAAATTGAGGGGTGATTTGAAGATGAAAATGCTAAAATATGATGCAGTGATTGTGGGTTCGGGTCCTAACGGGCTTACCGCAGGGATAGAACTTGCGCAGCATGGAATGAAGGTACTAATTGTGGAGGGGGCAGATACCTTAGGGGGCGGAATGAGGACTGCCGAATTAACCTTACCCGGTTTTATACATGACTTTTGTTCGGCGGTACATCCTACGGGTGTGCTGTCTCCTTATTGGCAGAAGCTACCCTTAACCCAATTTGGATTGGAGTGGGTTTTTCCGCCGGCTTCTGTTGCACACCCTTTGGATAATCAGCCGGCAGTAATCCTCACAAAATCAATGGAGGAAACTATGGATAGTATAGGGATAGATGGCAAGCGGTGGGAGGCTATGCTTAACCCTTTTCTTAAAAACCCACAGGGCTTGTTGGAAGATGGGCTTAAACCGTTAGGGATTCCTAATAACCCTATTCTTCTAGCAAGATTTGGAATGAAGGCAATGCTACCAGCAACAACCCTCTCTCGATTACTATTTAAGGAAGAACGCGCACGCGCACTCTTTGCAGGTTGTGCAGCCCATAGTATTCTGCCACTTGATAAGCCTTTTAGTGCTGCAATCGGGTTAATGTTTGCTACTATGGGGCATGTAGTCAATTGGCCGGTTGCTAAGGGAGGGTCTGCTGCCATTGCCCGCGCACTTGGAGAATATTTTTTATCACTTGGGGGAGAAATTCAAATGGGTTTTATGGTAAAATCTTTAGAAGAATTACCTGCTCATAAGGTGGTACTATTTGATACAGACCCTCATCAGCTTAGCACTATCGCCGAAAATGTCCTACCAGAACGCTATGTTCGTAGGTTAAGAAAATATCATTACGGACCGGCTACGTTCAAGATAGATTATGCCTTGAACGAATCTATTCCTTGGAGAGATAAACGCTGCCTTACGGCTTCTACTGTTCATGTTGGAGGTCCTATTGAAGCGATTAATTATAGTGAAAAATCTGCATGGAAGGGTATTCATGTGGAAAAACCATTTGTAATGGTGTGCCAACAAAGTGAGTTTGACACTACGCGCGCGCCTATGGGTAAACAAACGGGCTATGCCTATTCTCACGTACCTCACGATTCAGATAAGGATATGACGGAGGCTATAGAAAATCAAATTGAACGATTTGCTCCGGGTTTTAAGGAGATAATTCTTGAGCGACATATCACCTCTCCTAAAAATTTTATGCATTACAATCCTAATTATGTAGGAGGCGCGATTACTGGAGGAGCGGCAGATATTACCCAGCTTTTTACTCGTCCTATTGCGCGTCTTGACCCGTACTCTACTCCTAACCCTGCTTTATTTATTTGCTCGGCTTCTACTCCACCCGGAGGAGGCGTTCATGGTATGTGCGGATTTTATGCAGCAAAAAGCGCGCTAAAAAGATTGAAGAAAAGATAAGGCAAAGGGTTTTCTCTTGAATAGTATTTGTCAAAAAATAATCTTTTCCCTTTTCTATCAGCCGGCAAAAGACGATAGCCAAAGTTTTAGGTATTCAATGACTATATCAAATTTCCATATTCCGCCAACAATCAATAGAGAAGAAAGGATTAGCCCGAATAACTTCATTTGTACGCTTTCTGTATATTTATCGCTTCCGGAAGGATTAGCTTTGAATATCATATTAGCCGGAAGTTTTAAATAATAGTAAATAGAAATTACCGTATTAAGAACTGCGGCTATCAGTAACACTATCCATAAAAGCTCATTATTTATGCTCCATATATCCCATAATCCGATGAAGATGTACCATTTCCCAATAAAACCGGCAGTAGGCGGTAATCCAATTAAAGCCGCCATACAAATGGTAAAAGCGAGCATTAGGAGCGGGAATCTTGTTCCTATTCCGGAGTAAGAAGAAATCGAATCATTTCCTAAATTATCAGATAATATACCCGCAATCACAAATGCCCCAAAATTCATCAAAGTATAAACTCCTGCATAGAACATTAAGCCCGCATAACTAGTGGTAGTCGTAGGAATAAGTGCGAGTGCCATGAATCCGGAATGTGCAATAGCAGAAAAGGCGAGCATTCGTTTTACTGTTTTTTGAGTAAGTGCTGCTGTATTTCCGATTGTCATACTAAACACAGCCGAGAGGCTCAAAATTAATTTTACCCCTTCATTATTCATTAGTCCTGCATTTAGCTTACTCATCAGGTACATCAACATTCCAAACCCGGCTACTTTGGGAACTACTGAAAAAAATGCTACTGTTGGATAGCTGATGTTATCATATACTTCCGGAATCCAAAAATGAAAAGGAAATAACCCGATTTTAAACCAAAATCCGCTTAATACGAAGGTTAAGATTAATAGCTGAACCAGTTGGGGTAATTGCTGAAAATGCTCAATAAAGTCGGGGGTAATGTCTAAGCTGCCTGTGCCTCCGTATATCCACGATAATCCATAGAGCATTAGCGCGGAAGAAAAAGCCCCAAAAAGTATATATTTCACTCCGGCTTCGGCTGCGGCTTTGCTTTTTCTATTAAAAGCTGTGAGAAGGTAGCCCGAAATAGAAACAATCTCCATCGAAACATACATCATCAATAGATTTTTAGCACTTACCATTAGACATGCTCCAAGAGTCAATGAGAGAATAAAGAGATACCATTCTCCATGTTTCCGGTTTTCATCTGATTTTAGCCCCCGCTCAAACCCGATAGTAAACAAAGCACAAAGTAGGAACAATACTTTTAAGTATAATGAAATGGGGCTTATGTGCATCATTCCTAACCAAGCATTGCCATGAAGCGGAGTGTAAAATGTAACTCCAATAGCAAAGAATAGCCCTATCGTTGTTGTAGCCGAGAAAAACATGCCCTTTTTCCCCTCTTTCAAAAAAAGTGCCTGGAAAAATAATAAGAGTATCAGCCCAAGTAGGCTATATTCCGTAAACAATAGCGGAAGGCTTTCACGTATTCCGGAAAGTGCTTCTTGAAGGATATGGTAATGAGTGTTCAAATTATTTCTTACACGGTCTTTAATGATATACTAACTACAAACGAATCTGTCAGAAAGATGACTTACAAAGCCTTTCATAATCACCAAAATCTATTTTCTTCCCCTTAAATGTTCTTGAAAGTAAAATCACGGAATCCGTTTGTAGATAGAGGTTTCTGTACTTCCGTTGTCAATTTCCAATATATCTTCATTCAGTTTGCGAATCCCAAACTCGGTAATCCGGATTACGCTATCGCCCGGCAAATCAAAATGAACATATAATAACGTATCGTATTTAATTTCGTAGGGGTAACCAGCATTTAGGTACAAGTAATGAATCATAGTATCATCTATTACAATTTGTTCACTTGTTCCTGTTAGTTGCCATTTCCCTTTTAGTTTGGCAAGATTGATTGCTGCCTCCTTTTTACATCCATAAAATAGTAAAAGAAAAACACTAAGAACACTAAAAAAGAAAACTTTTTTTTTCATATTATCATCATTAGAAAAGCCATATATTATACTGAATAATATCCATTTATATAGGGGTTCATTCGTTTTTCTAGTCCGATTGTAGTGGTATCCCCATGCCCACAATATACTACCGTTTCGGGAGGGAGTGGTAAGAGTTGCGCTCTGATTGACTCGAGGAGTACTTCTACATTTCCGCCCGGCAAATCCCACCTACCAATACCCATCTGAAACAAGACATCTCCGGAGAAAAGAGATTTTGAAGCAGCTTCATAAAAACTAATATGACTTAACGCATGACCAGGAGTATAAAGCACGTCAAAAACAGTATTCCCAAACAAAATCTTACTTCCGGCATCGGCATACTCATCGGGGAAAGGAGGATTAGAAAGTGCCATTTCGTATAGATGTCCGTATTCTTTTGCTTTCTCTATTTCTTTCACGATAAATTTATGTGCGATGAAAGGGAGATTCCATTGTTTTTTCACAAATTCGTTTCCTACGATGTGGTCAATGTGCCCATGTGTATTAAGCAAAAACCTTAGCGTAATCTTTTTTTCTTCTATAAAGCGAATCAGTTTGTCTCTTTCGCTTTGGGCGTGGCAACCCGGGTCAATGATAACCCCCTCTCCGGTTTCGTCCCAAACCACAAACGTTTTTTCTTCAAATAAATTAAAAGTAAAGGATTGAACAACTATCATATATAAACAATATTGGATTGCAAATTACGGGATAATATTTCAAAACAAGAAACTTCTTTATGGTTGTTTGAGGGTTTCCGAGTATTTACTTTTTACAGAAAGACTATTTCATGTCGGGTCTATCATAAAAAAGTATATTTACAGTATAAATTACACAAAAACCCGCCCTTTAAGGAAAAGGCGGGTATATTTTAGTACAAAATTTAAACGGAGAAAAATTATTTAATACGTCCGCCGTCTAACTCATCTTGTAATTTTTTTAGTTCTTCCATTCTACCTTCTGCGGCTAAGGAGGCTTGTTGTGGCCATGTATCGGGAGACATAGCAGCATAAATAGAGCCGGCAGTGTCAAGGATAGCTTTGATGGCTTCCGGAGTCATGGCAGCGAGTTGAGCAAAGGTATATACCCCCTCTGCATTAAGCAAATCCTGAACCTTAGGTCCAATTCCTTCGATAATTTTAAGGTCATCTTTTCCTTGGGAAACCGAAGCAGAGGCTACCACCTTTTTGGGAGAAGGGGTTGATTTTGCACTTTTAGCGGCATTTACTACTGCTTCAAAGGCGGCAGGGTGGTGCATGGCAAGCTCTGCAAGGACTTTTCTATCCAAGACAATATTGGCTTTTTTTAGTTGCCCGATAAACCCTGAATAATTTAATCCAAAAGCACGAACTGCGGCATTGATACGCTGAATCCACAACTTACGAAACTCTCTTTTTTTCGCTTTACGGTCTCTATAAGCAAACGTCCAACCTTTTTCTATCTGATTTTTTGCAACGGTCCAAACGTTTTTCTTTCTGCCCCAATAACCTTTTGCATGTTGTAACATGCGTTTTCTTCTTGCGCGAGATGCGACTGCATTAACTGAACGTGGCATAAACTGTTAAAAAATAATACTTTTTTGTTTTTTTAATAAGAAAAATAAATAAAAAATAACCACAAGCTACCCGTCTTTAAAAGACCGGCTAACCTTCACATTCTTACGCGTTAATCATAGCTTTTACGCGGTCAATGTCGGCATTAGCTACATAAGCAGCATTTCCTAACGCTTTTTTGCGTTTTTTTGATTTTTTGGTAAGAATGTGATTCTTAAATGCATGTTTGAAACGCACCTTACCGGAGGCGGTTGTACGGAAACGCTTGGAAGCCCCCGAGTTTGATTTTTGTTTTGGCATAAGTGCTAAACGATTATTAAAATTAAATCCTTGTTTTTCAATTGGGCTGCAAATTTAGGAACGTTTTCTGTAATTTCAAACTTTTTTATAATTGTTTTCAGATAAATTCATAAAAATAAGGCTAAATGACTATATTTCTTTTGTTTGTGTCTGGTAGCTAAGGAAGTTAAGCATGATATTTATGTTGTTTCTTACGATTCATACTATTTTCTCTTTTCGTGGTAATATTTCAGTACCCCTTCAAAATATGCTTCTGCTACCATTCTTACACGGGAAGAGGTTTGCATCTCCCCCACTGTAATTAGGCGTTGATTTAGCCAAGCGGATTCGGTGATATTATCCTGACAAAGACTCTCTCCATAACAAAGTACCCCTTTTACATTACGAGTTAAACTAAGGTTGCGGGCATATACGCCGGGTTTTCCTACGAGAATACAAGAGCGATTAAGATAGCCAAGACTATCCATAGGAGTAACAGCAGGGACGCTTAGTTTCTGAATAAACGCTTGGGTTATTTTGTCTGAAAACGTAATAGACTCCTTCAAATCTTCGGTAAGCAGTAACCTTAAAAAGGCACACCTATCTTCTATTTTAGATAATTCATTGGCTTTAAAACTGCCGGGTACAAAGGTCATGCAATAATTTTTATCTGTAGTAGTCAGATAATTTTCGCGGTCGCGGACTTCCCAATTAGGTCCGTGTACGTTGTAG
>CAUJFT010000090.1 GCA_963169475.1 Bacteroidota bacterium
ATAAAAATGATAATGAGGTTTTGCTTTTTGGTAGCGGAGGAGGGGTCATAAAACCCAAAACAACCGGGCAAAAGCTGATAATAGAAGCCGTAAACCGGTTTGATGTGGTGTTTGCGGTGGGACCTGCCGGAACAGGAAAAACCTACATGGCAGTAGCAATGGCAGTAAAAGCACTTAAGGAAAAAAGGGTTAAAAAAATCGTACTTTCTCGTCCGGCTGTAGATGCAGGGGAGAGTCTTGGGTTTCTGCCGGGAGATATGAAAGAAAAGGTGGACCCTTATCTTCGCCCTATGTATGATGCCTTAGAAGATATGATACATGCCGAAAAACTGAAATTTTATCTCCAACAAAATGTCATAGAAATAGCACCCTTAGCCTTTATGCGCGGCAGGACGCTTAGTAATGCGTTTATCATTCTTGACGAAGCCCAAAATACCACCGAAATGCAGATGCGAATGTTTCTTACGCGTTTAGGCGAAAATTCTAAGATGATTATTACGGGAGACGATTCCCAAATAGACCTGCCTCATAAAGTGCGTTCAGGGCTTATACAAGCAGTTAGGCTTTTTTCAAACGTCAAAGGTATTGGAGTGGTTCACCTCAAAGGTTCAGATGTAGTAAGGCATAAAATTGTGAAAGAAATTATTGCCGCTTATGAAATAGAAGATAGATTGAGAAGAGAGTAATTGCTAGGTAGAAACTTCCTATAAAATAATTGGGTTAAAATGCAACTACAACCCTTTAATTGGGGTTATAGGAGACTAATAAAGGGGAGATTTTAAAGGATTTATTGTGTTAAAGCCTCATAGATTTTTCCGAATGATGCAGAATGAAAAGCGTATTATTGAAAAACGAACAGAAATTATTATATGGGCTGGCTAATCCGCTTCCGGTGATGGAGCATTTTTACACATTACAAGGAGAGGGAGTATATTCCGGCAATCCGGCCTACTTTATTCGCCTTGCGGGTTGTGATGTAGGGTGTCATTGGTGTGATGTGAAAGAATCATGGCAGTATGATGAAACCCAAATGCAGGAAGTAGAAATATTAGCAAAAACCGCGTCAGAGTCCGGTACAAATATTGTCGTCATTACCGGTGGAGAGCCTTCTATTTACGACCTATCTTTGCTGACGCAAGCATGTCATCGTTACGGACTTAGAACCCATATCGAAACTGCCGGTGTACACCCGCTGAAGGGGGCTTTTGATTGGGTATGTCTTTCTCCTAAGAAGTTTATACCCCCACTACAGGATTATTATGCGATTGCCAATGAGTTAAAAATCATTGTGTATAATAAAAGTGATTTTCATTGGGCAGAGCAGCATGCTGCGCCTTGCTCCGATAAAACGACCCTTTTATTGCAAGCAGAATGGGGACAAAAAGAGAAAATGTATCCCCTTATTACGAACTACATTCTCCAAAATCCTCAATGGAAACTTAGCCTGCAAACACATAAATACTTAGAAATTCCTTAAAAACTCAAAACCTTCCAGCCTAAATTATGCCGCTCTCCGATAAAAAACGCTGTAAATGGATAAATGAGGACCCTCTGTACATACGGTATCATGATGAAGAATGGGGGGTGCCGGTTTCTGACGACAGAATGTGGTTTGAGTTTATTACCTTAGATGCTTTTCAGGCAGGGCTAAGTTGGTACACAATTATTAAGAAAAGAGAAAACTTTCGTAGGGCTTTTGATAATTTTGAGCCAGAAGTTATTGCCAGGTATGAGGAGACCAAAATAGCGACCTTAATAGAGGATAAGAGTATTATTCGTAACCACCTAAAAATCAAAGCTACTGTCGTTAATGCAAAGGCTTTTTTGAAAATAAAGGAAGAGTTTGGGAGCTTTAATACATTTATCTGGCAGTTTACAGAGAATAAAACGCTCATTAACCAATGGGCAAATACAAATGAAGTGCCGGCACATACCGAAATCTCTGACCTGATGAGTAAAGCCCTGATTAAACGGGGATTTAAGTTTGTAGGAAGCACAATTTGTTATGCCTTTATGCAGGCTGCCGGAATCGTAAATGACCATACTATTGATTGTTACAGACACAAGGAGTGCTGTGAAATCGCAAAAAAATAGTTTTTATGAAAAAAATACTGATTATTACCTATTATTGGCCTCCGAGTGGAGGTAGTGGTGTACAACGGTGGTTGAAGTTTGTAAAATATCTAAGAGAATACGGCTGGGAGCCAATCATATATACTGCTGAAAACGGAGAGTATCCTGTCCTTGATACTTCCCTTGAAAACGATGTTCCTACGGGTATCACTGTACTTAAACGCCCAATTTGGGAGCCTTATGATTTATATAAGTCTTTTGTAGGGCAAAAAAAGGAAGAGAGAATGATTATGGGAAATCTATCAGAAAACAAAAAATCTTCTTTTCTTTCTAATATTGCGACCTTTATCCGGGGTAATTTTTTTATCCCAGATGCAAGGCGATTTTGGATAAATCCCTCTGCCGACTTTCTTACAAGTTACCTTAAAGAGAATCCGGTAGAGGTAATCGTTACTACTGGTCCTCCTCATAGTATGCACATGATAGGACTGAAGGTAAAGCAGCGTACCGGGGTCAAATGGGTTGCCGATTTTAGAGACCCATGGACAGCAATAGATTTTTACAAAGACCTTATGCTTACGCCAATTGCAGACGCGATACATCATTCTATGGAAAAGAAGGTGTTACAAAATGCAGATAGTGTAATTGTAGCAAGTTTGCTCCGTAAATATCAGTTTGAGGAAATCCTTAATCGGCATTATGAAGTCATCACAAACGGATACGATGAAGCCGATATAACGGAAGATTACTTACCCGATAAGGAACGCTTCACGATTTCTCATATTGGATTAATGAATAAGGATAGAAATCATCTTGTTTTTTGGGAGGCTTTGTCTGAACTTACGAAAGAAGACCCCATTTTTGCCGAAAAACTCAACATTCAATTTGTAGGGAAAGCTGACAGTTCGTTATTAACTACCATTGATGAGTATGGAATGCGTAATTGGGTTACCTTTACAGATTATATTCCTCATAAAGAGGTGCTTAAAGTTCAGAAAAAATCCCACGTCCTCTATATACCGGCAAGCAATGTATTTAGTTCAAAATTACAATTGCCCGCTAAGTTATTTGAATATATGGCAGTAAAAAGACCGGTTTTATGTGTGGGGGACGAAGATAGTGATGTGGCATTAATTATCAAGGACACTCAATGTGGACTTGTATCCGGATTTACGGACAAGGCTAGGCTCAAGGAAAATTTGAAAACCTTGTTTTTGCGATTTAAAGCAGGAGAGTTTGCGACCCAACCTAAAAATATTGAACAATACAGCCGAAGAAACCTCACCGAAAAACTCTCTTACCTACTAAATTCGCTAGTGAGTATTTGAATTTAGTAGGTAGTCGTGGGCGTAAATCTTGCTTCTGTGCTTGTACGGTCTGGGCAAGAGAGATTAACCGTTCATGGAGAGTAAGAACTCATTATTATCCATCGTGTTTCTCATTTTCCCGACAAGAAATTCCATTGCTTCTATGGAGTTCATATCAGAGAGGAAACGGCGAAGAATGTATAGACGTTTAAGGTCGCGCATCTCAATGAGGAGGTCTTCTCTACGTGTACCAGAGCCTTGTACATCAATAGCCGGATAAATTCTACGGTTTGCGAGGCGGCGGTCAAGTTGGAGTTCCATATTTCCCGTACCTTTAAACTCTTCAAATATAACCTCGTCCATTTTACTACCAGTATCAGTAAGGGCGGTAGCAAGGATAGTAAGAGAGCCTCCGAACTCGATTTTACGCGCCGCTCCAAAAAAGCGTTTGGGCTTATGGAGTGCGTTAGCGTCCACCCCTCCGGATAGTACTCTGCTTGATGCCGGAGTAACTGTATTATGCGCGCGCGCAAGACGGGTGATAGAGTCCAAAAGGATAACTACATCATGTCCACATTCTACCAATCTTTTGGCTTTTTCTATAACCACATTGGCTACATGAACGTGGTTTTCGGCAGGCTCATCAAAGGTCGAAGCAATTACTTCTGCATTTACACTTCTTCGCATGTCGGTTACCTCTTCTGGACGCTCGTCTATCAGGAGAATAATAAGATATACTTCGGGGTGATTCTTGGCAATAGCATTTGCAATTTTTTGAAGAAGAATTGTTTTACCGGTTTTGGGTTGAGCCACAATCAATCCTCTTTGGCCCTTTCCAATAGGAGCAAACAAATCCAAAATCCGGAGTGACATATCCTCTTTCAGGCTTCTATCTATGATATTAAACTTTTCTTGGGGGAAAAGCGGAGTAAGGTGGTCAAAGAAAATACGGTCGCGTACCTCTTCTACTGTCCTACCATTAATGGTATCTACTTTTAGAAGGGCAAAATACCGTTCACTATCTTTGGGTGGGCGAATTTGCCCTAGAACGGTATCCCCCGTTTTCAGTCCAAATAGCTTGATTTGAGAGGGAGAAACATATATATCATCTGGAGAAGGGCGATAATTGTATTCCGAAGACCGGAGGAATCCGTAACCCTCTGTAATTTCCAATACTCCCTGATTATAGATTGCAGCCTCTTCTATTGAAGGCGTTTGTTCTTCCTCACGCCGGATATTATTCCTTTCTTTTATGGGTTTTGCGGGTGGCGGTGGCGGCACATTCTGCCTAATAATAGGAGGCTTTTCGCGTGTAGGAGGGGGGAGGGGTATTTGTTTATTAATGGGTTTATCCTCTTTTTTGGGGAAATCATATTTCTTTTTAAAGGGTTGAGGTTCTTTTGGGAGTTTCTCTTCCTGTTTTGTTATTTTATTTTCTTCCTTAATTTCTGTATTGGGTGTTTCCTTAATTTCTGTATTGGGTGTTTCCTTGATTTCTGTATTAGGTGTTTCCTTATTGATTATATCTACTGTAACTACTGCTTCTTTATTTAGCGGGCTAACAAGGATTTCCGATGGCTCTAATTGGATAATATTAGGAGTTTGCTTTTCTAATACTTTTGGTTCTTTATGTTTTGTCACTACGACAGGTTCTACCTTTTTGGGAGGGGTTTTAACTTTGTCTGGAGACTTGGTATTTTTTTTCTCCTTTTCAATTTTTTTTTCTTCTATAGGGGCAGGAGGAGCATCGTATGATGCTAAGATTTGACGAACAAGCTCGTCTTTAGAAACCTTCTGTATATCTGTAAGCCCTTGCTTCCTTGCAATTACTCTAAGTTTGGTAGTATCAAACCCATTCAATTCTTCAATACTATGCATAAGTTTAATGAGATTATTTTTTTATTGCTTCCGGAGCTAACCGTTTCTATTCAAAAGCATAGCTTCCCGGCTGTTTTTTTACAAATGGTTTATCAGAGGAGTTAAATATTAACACTAAATTTTATCATGTTATTTGATTAAATAAAACGAACGATAAAAACAATTTTGTGCCAATATTTGAGGTGTTTATTTAATAATTATATTGATTATTTTGACCACGAAAAAGCAAAATACTCATTGTAAGTTAGTACACGGAAAAATAACTTACAAAATCTCTCACAGTCAGTAATAATCTTGAAAATCGCGTTGGTCTTAGTGTGATATCATTACAGCGAAAACAAAAGAACAAATAACGAAAATTTAGAAATCAAAAGAAAATCCCTCTTTATGATTTAAATTTTATAAAAGTTAACATATCAATCAAAACCAACCAATCAGGCTCTTTTAGTCCCAACAATAAGATTAAAAGAAGAAATCCCTATTAACAGATAGTCTGTTTTGAGACCGCAAATTTAGAAACATTTTTCATATTCTGCATTTTTTTTATTTTTTTTAAAAAAAATAATTATTTTACTTTTTCGTGAAAAAAGGGACGGCTACTTCCGTTTTTCTGTAATTAGATATTGCCGTTAGATATAATCCCTGTATAACCCCCTCTAAACATGCTTTTCAATTTGATATGAATTGTTTTATATAAAAGGAACAATTGACTATAAAAATACTATGTTTCTTTGAGCGTAACACACACATACATAATATTGATATAAAACAGAGATGTTTGAGGCGTAAAAGAAGCACCCGCAGCCAAGCACGCGCGCATACACCTCAACGTATTAACGTAACCGTACCCGTTTTTGTTTTCTTTTCACCACTAATACTAATCACCTCAACGGTAAATACATAAACTCCTTCCGGAGCATCTTGCCCTTTTATTTTACCGTTCCACCCCTCATTGATATTTTGGCTCTCAAAAATTTTGCTTCCTTGCCTATCAAAAATGAAAAGATTAAATTTTTCGGCAAAACCTCCTTTAATGATAAAAATATCATTTACGTTATCGCCATTAGGAGTAAATATTGTGGGAATAAAGACAAAAGGTTCCAAGGCTCCACATGCCTCATTTGACATGCTTATCGCTTTACCACCGTTTTTCTCTACTGCAATGATGCGATAGCAGTTTTTAGAAGAGGAGAAGCGAACCTCATCATCAACATAGTTCAAGGTCGCACCATTTGTACTATCAATCGTTACCCATTGCTGCCCAGCTTCATCGTATAATACTATTCGGTATCTTAGCACTCCGTTTAGCCATTCTTGATAAGGAGTCCAAGTAAGGTTAATTGCGCCGGTTGTTGAGACTACTTGAAGCAACATATTTTGTCCTTTTCTACCCGCCTCCACTACATTTCCGCAACTATCCATTCCGGTAAGCATATAAGAATATACCTGTTCACTGATTGATACATTTACGTCCTGATAGTGAGTAGAGTCCGTTGCGGGTATATTGGCAATTTGCGTGAATGCCCCACTTCCCAAAGGGGTTTCTCTTGATAGAATATAATGAGATAAGTATTTAAGGTTTGCAGGTTTATTCCAATTTATTCCAATACTATTGTTGTTTTCAACGGTAACGTTTTTAATATGTAAAAGCGGATTTATGGCAATGTCCGGCGTATTAGTAGTTGTATCACTCCAGCTATTGCGTCCAGTTTGTGCTTGAATCGCCTCAACCCTATAGGTTCTCGGTTCATGACACCGTATTGTAGTGCTGTCCGTAAAAGTAAGCTCCGGTGCATTGGCGGGGATAGTGCCTAAAAGCGTAACATTAGTGGTATCATAATCATTCACCCTGTATAGGTTGTAGTTACTCACATTTCCGGAAACCCACCCTGTATAGGGAGTCCATGTTAGTTTTATGGCACCGTTCAGCGGGATAGACGAAACATTGATAGGTGTATGCGCATTAGAATTGGCTGAAAATGCACCACACCCATTTTCAATTTGTACTACATAACGATACGTATTATCGAATGTGCTAACCGTATTATCTGTAAAATTTAGTACATTGATGTCGGTTTCTGTTCCTATTATAGTGTAGCTTCCGGCGTTATTAGTTTCTCTCAAAAATACATATTTCACAAAATCTCCGGTTAGATTATTGTACTTTCCATAGTTAAGATTGATTTCATTGTCTGATAAAACGGAAGTACGAAGTAAAGCAACCGGGGTTGGTGGAATATTTTCAACAATAGCAACATAATCAGGCTTAAGCATGGTGTCTTTACATCCGTTAGCATCTGTAGCGATAAGCATAATATCATAAAAACCCGTAGTAGAATAATTTTCACTAATACTATTGGAAGGGAAAGAGGAGGTTAGCCCAGAGGTAATCCCCGTATTCCATTGTAAATCTGTAATGGCGGCATCTCCAGCTTGCGTTATGCTTGTAAAGGTTGCCTGCCCGGGTACACAAATGATGGTATTATCCGCTGTAAATTCGGCTGTGGCAGGGTTCCATATTATGACAGAATCGGACGGGGGCATTAAAACCGTGCAATTCTGGTCATTTTTAATCTGAATCTGTGGAAAATAAACACCTGGTAAACTATACGTTGCAGACGTATTTTGACCAATTACTGTACCGGGATTCCCTCCATTAGTTATCCAGCGATATTCTATAATATTATCTGCGGAGGTATTCGTAGCTTGGAGGCTTACTGGCGCAAAGGGGCAGGCAGTCGAGGGAGTAATATTTATTGAGGCTGTAGGACCGCCAATAGTAATTAGATCCGTTTTTATTACTGTATCCTTACAGCCTGCCGCCGAAGTAATGTACAAGGTGGTAGAGAAAGTACCTGGTACAAAATAAGGATAAGTGGGAGAATATTGAGTGGAAACACCAGGGTTAAAGTACCACATACAAGCCGTGAGTTGATTCACTACATGAGCAGAATTAATAATGGGACTATAGGTAGAAAATAGAGGGGGACAATTTAATCCCGTATTATCCACAGTAAACTCTGCTTCAAAAGGAGAGATGGTAATATATGCTGGAAGGTTTATACTATCCTTACACCCCAGATTATCTGTAACAGAAAGAGATACTCCATATACTCCATTGGAGGTATAGGAATAAGAAGGGTTTGTAAGGTTAGGGGCTTGTTGAGAAAAAGGTCCATAGTTCCAGTTATACACGAGTCCAACTCCGGGTATATCCGTAGAAGTACTTACGAAGTTCACAGGGTTACCTATACAGTTTACCGGATAATCGGCATTGAAAGCGGCTACTGGATGCCCAATCGTAACCATTGCAGGAAAGGCGGTGCTTACCACACACCCATTTGCATCAGTAACGGTGAGAGTAACTGTCTGCGCTCCGTCATTAGTATAGGTATGAGAGGGTGTTTGCCCGGAGCCGGTATTCCCATCTCCAAAATCCCAATCCCAAGACGTAATAGGAGTATTGGGGGGGGTAATGCTCCCAATACTACCGGTAAAAGTTACGGATGGCATAGGAAAGCAGCCCTTATCATCACTAACCATAGCGTTGATTGTGGTGGGTCCTGTGATATTTAGTGTTTGGGTAAAAGTGTCTTGACAAAGATTCTGGTTGCCATTTACAATTAATGATACTAAATATATACCCGGCGTGTTATAGATATGAAACGGTTGTGCCAACAAGGAGGTATTATTGGCTGGTCCGGAAGCGGGGTCTCCAAAGTTCCACGCATAATTAAGCCCTGCCGGAATATCTGGAATGAAATTTACTGTAGCTCCGGCACATATACCCGAAGTAGCCGGAGGGAAAGTAGTAAAGTCTGCCTTCACGTTTCCTATGAATAAATTTATCGTTTGAGTATTTGTGCAATTATTTCCTCCCGTTACGGTGTAGCTTACTGGGTAAGTACCGGAGGTAGTATAGGTTTGAGCAGGAGGAGTGCAACTTGTACTTGTTTGCCCATTACCAAAATTCCACGAGCAGGTAGCAGCAGCACCTCCAAAAACACTATCCGTAAAGGTTACAATTGCAGGAGTAGAACAAACTACACTAGGTGTTACATTAAAGGCGGCTACCGGACCCGAAACTATAAACTGATTGTTTTTCTTTACCGAATCCTTACAACCGTTATTGTTCATAATTAGTGTTACATTGAACGTCCCTACATTATTAGTAATCCAATTACCATTACAATTGGTTGAATATCCCATTATCGTACTTCCTACGGCATACTTCCATTGAGCAGTAACGCCTGTTGCTCCGCTGCAAGCCGGTTGTGAGTTATTCAAAAATGAAACTTGGGTACCTGCACACATTGGAGAGGCGGCATTAAGGAAGAAATCTACATTTTGCATGGACCCTCCTACTTTTACACAATTACTACAGGTATAGTTATCTGTACACCCATCTGCGTTGGTAATAGTAAGGCTTACATTATAGTTCCCAATCGCACTATACGAAACGCTAGGGTTAGGCAAAGTGGAAGAGGCTGGTGTTCCGCCCGGAAATGCCCAACTATAACTTACAATAGGAGAGCCTCCGCTATAACTGGTAGAAGTAAACGTTACGGACTGTCCGGTGCACAAATTGGCGGTAGCCGTACCTTGATTATTTTGGAAGGAGGCATCTGGTTGAGCCACCATTACCAAGTCAGGCAAGACGGTGATACTATTACAACCAGCAAGGTTGGTGGCATTGATTGTAATATCGTATGTACCTAAATTATTAAAGGTCATATTATAAGAGGTCTGGGAAGCCTGTACGATGCTTACCCCTCCAGGGGGAGAGGCAGTAATTCCCAGATTGAGGGGACTACCACTATTGACGGTGAGTTGGGTAAGGAAGGGTGTTACGCAACCGGAGGAGTCACTAATGGTTGTGGTAAAAGAAGGTCCCTGGTCGACGGTGAGTAGAAAAGACTGGCTAACGGTACACCCACCAAAGGTAAAGTCCACATTTACGGTTTGATTTCCTGCGGATATAAAAGTAAAGTCCACCGAATTGCCAGAGCCGGAGGCGGGAGAGGCTCCCGTTGCTGTCCATGAATAGGTCATACCCGTAAAAGGGGTAGCCGTAAAATTAATCGGGATATTTACGCAAGGAGTGGTGTCTGAGATAATGACTTGAGGAGTATTAAACCCTATAGTAACTCCATTACTTAAGAGGAAAGTATCTATACACCCTGACGGACTTGTTACAATATGAATAATGGAGAAAGTGCCTGTTCCCATATAATTATGAGTTGGATTGGGCTGGCTACTATTGTTATTTGCCCCACTTGTAGGGTCTCCAAAATCCCAAAGATGGGTACTTCCCGCAGGTGTATTTCCTTGTGTCCATGCGAATGTAGCCGTAATAGGAGGGTTACATGAACCTATTGGGTAGCTAACCGTAAAATCGGCTACCGGCTTTTTTTCTACATTAACATATTGGGTTTTCGTTTCTGTACCCGTACATCCATTCGCGTCTCCAACGAGTAGGGCTATATCATATAG
>CAUJFT010000091.1 GCA_963169475.1 Bacteroidota bacterium
GCACAAACCCCGAAGAACGCAAACAGATAGAAGACGAACAAGAAGCATGGAGAACCATAACTGCTATGTTTGAAGACAAGGATAAAGAACTCAAAAAAGCAATGAAAGCACTCGACGAAAAAGATAAAGCACTTGACGAAAAAGATAAAGCACTCGACGAAAAAGATAAAGCACTTGACGAAATGATAAAACAAATCGAAGAATTGAAACGTAAATTAGGCAAAAAATAGAAAACACGCTAAAAGAAATTTTGCAACGAATTTATATCAGCAAAAAAACCTACCTTTGTAGCCTTTTGTATTTCTATGTATATTTTTTGAATGGAAACTAATTATTCTAAACGGGGAGTTTCTTCAGGTAAAGAAGACGTTCATTTTGCCATTAGGAATTTGGATAAAGGATTGTATCCAAAGGCGTTCAGCAAAGTTTTGCCGGACTTTGTGGGCAATGACCCAGTATATTGTAATCTTATGCACGCAGATGGCGCAGGTACAAAATCGGCATTGGCGTATATGTATTGGAAGGTAACGGGTGATGTATCTGTATGGCACACCTTAGTTCAGGACGCAATCGTTATGAATTTAGATGACCTATTATGTGTAGGTGCGACAAATAATTTTATGGTTTCTAATACTATAGGTAGGAACAAATTTCGTATTCCCAGAGAAGTATTGTCTGAAATTCTCAATGGAATGGAAGATTTTTTTGAATCTCTAAGAAAAGTGGGAGTGAACATTATTAATACTGGAGGCGAAACGGCAGATGTGGGGGACCTTGTCAATACTTTAATTTTAGACTCCACTGTCTTTTGCAGAATGAGGCGTGATGAGGTGATTACTAATGAAAAAATAAAAGCAGGAAGCGTAATTGTAGGGTTAGCAAGTGCGGGGAAAGCTACTTATGAAACGGAATATAATAGTGGGATTGGAAGCAACGGGCTTACCAATGCTCGTCATGAGGTTTTTTCTGTTAAGTATAAAAGCCTTTTTCCCGAGACATTCGATGCCAATGTTCCCGATGAATTGGTATATTGTGGAAATTTTTCTCTTACTGATAATGTAGAAAACTGCTCATTAAATGCGGGAAAAGCATTATTAAGCCCTACAAGGACCTATCTTCCGGTGATGCAGGAAGTTTTTTCAAAATTACGGGGTGATATACACGGATTGATACATTGTACGGGAGGAGGCCAAACCAAATGTCTAAAATTCATAGAAAACCTTCATATTATAAAAGACAATCTATTTGAGATACCTCCTGTTTTCCGTCTAATCCAATCATCTTCCAAGATTACCCTTCGGGAGATGTATCAGACCCTAAACATGGGGCATCGGTTAGAAATTTATACAGACGAAAAAACAGCAACTTCAGTGATTGAAATTGCAGAAAAGTACCAGATTGAAGGAAGAATTATTGGCAGATGCGAAGCGGATAAAGGGAACAAACTCAGCCTTCACACAGAGGAAGGGTTAATCGAATATCTGGAACATTGATGACGTAAAGTTAGTCTAATAAACTAACAACCTTTGTAAGAATATCTCTTGCAACTTCTTGCTTGGGCTTCAATCTGTACTCCTCTATATTGCCCTTGTTATCAAGTATGGTAATTTTATTGGTATCCACCGCAAAGCCCGCCCCTTTATCGCGAAGTGAATTAAGTACTACGAAATCCAAACTCTTAGAAACAAGTTTCTTTTTAGCATTTTCTATTTCATTGTCGGTTTCGAGTGCGAATCCAACTAGTATTTGTCCTTGTTTTTTAGTCTCGGATATAGTTTTAAGTACATCAACTGTTTTGATAAGATTTAGAGTAAAATCTTCGGATTTCTTTTTTATTTTAATCTCAGAAATCTGCTCGGGAGTATAATCCGCTACAGCGGCAGCATATATCATAATATCCTGAAAATCAGCATGAACAGTAGCATATCGTAGCATATCAGCTGCCGAAATAACCCTGATAAGGTTTACGTTTTTCGGAACAGGTAGTGTAGTAGGACCAAGCAATAGGGTTACTTCTGCTCCCATTCTAGTGGCTTCTTCGGCAATCACAATTCCCATTTTTCCAGAAGAATGATTAGACAAATAACGAACAGGGTCTAAAGCTTCTTGAGTTGGTCCGGCAGTTACCATAATTTTTTTTCCTTTGAGTAATTTTGGCGTAAAAAAATCATGAATATAGGTTACAATATTTTCAGGTTCTAGCATTCTCCCCTCTCCCTCCAACTTACTTGCGAGATAGCCCGAATCTGTTGGCAACACAATATTTCCGTATTGAATAAGTGTCTCCAAATTCCGGCGTGTTGCAAGATGGGTTATCATATCCCTATCCATAGCAGGAGCAAGCATTACCGGGCATTTTGCAGCAAGATAAACCGCCGTAAGTGCATTATCACATAGTCCATTAGCAAATTTAGCCAAAGTATTAGCAGTAGTTGGTGCTACAAGCATCAAATCTCCCCATAATCCCATCTCGACATGTGCAGACCATTCGTGACTCCAAAGCCCCGAAAATACCGGAAACCCAGATAAAGACGCAAAAGTCAAGCTACCTACAAACCTTTCCGCATCTGGTGTCATTACTACCCTAACTTCTGCCCCTTCTTTCTGCAACAAACGAAGTAGGAATACCGCTTTGTAAGAAGCAATACTTCCTGTAACTCCTAATATTATTTTTTTCCCCGCTAAATTCATTATCGTTGTTTTAAATTAAATGCGCTCTTTCTAGAACATTTCAATACTACAATACCTTTTAGCCCCTACAGCAAACGCTTTTTTTAATAGTATCACATATCTCTAATAGGCAGGTCGCCTTGGGTTTCATAAAATGAAGCCGATATTTGATTCTGACTCCAAAAAATTATTGCCTGTTTAAGTTGTTGATATTGATATTCGGAAAACATTATGAAGGGGATTCCTATATTGTGTTGTTTATGTTTGAAAGCAATTTCGCTAATATAGTTCTTATCAGAAGCCCAAAGTGAATGCCAAGGGCGTTGGATACCACCGGATATAACTTTCATCTGATATACCTCCGGATATTCATACAAATGAGCGACTCCCGTGGTTGTTTCAACGGATATAAAAGCGTTAGTAATCATTACCTTTGTTACTTTTTCTTCTTCTAAGCTTTTTTGATAGAGGAATTTTGCAATAAATAGATGGATTAGCCAAAAGTGTATAGGAATAAGCAACGTAACAGAAAGTAGCCAAAAGGGAGAGATTTTATCCCACAATAAAATAGCGGGCAAAAGCGTAGCTAAAAGTAATAAAGGAGTTACAAAACGGGTCATCTGATAATACCTTCTGATAAGAGATTTTTTAGCGGTTATCACCTCGGCTGAAAAATATAAAACCAAAGGTTCATTTTGTGAATCAATCTGCATATTTCAATTTAGGGATATAGAAGGAAGCCCGTTCGAAATCATATTATGAAACAAAAGTGGGAAAATATTGTAGCGCATATACTGAATCAACGGGAATGTTTCCAAAACACAAGTTACTTGTTCTTCATCTTTACCAAGCATTACTATCCATAACCGCGAAAAATCGTTGGCAAGCGCATAG
Source organism: Bacteroidota bacterium (assembly GCA_963169475.1). Lineage (GTDB taxonomy): Bacteria > Bacteroidota > Bacteroidia > J057 > J057 > JAAFHL01. The sequence goes on from CAUJFT010000091.1 coordinate 3,565, forward strand.
CTTAGAATAATCCTCTCCTCAAAAAGCCGATTGATTGCCTTTCGTTGTTCGGGAATTAAAAGATGAAATTCTTCTGTAACCCGTCCTAATTTTATTTCTACCATAAATTGTTTCATACTAAGTAGCTTTTAGTGTTTAGCCTTTAGCAAAGTCAAGTTATTGACTATTACTTTTTTATATTGAACTTATAATAGTAACCTAATTTATACATAGCACTTATAATTGCTCATTCATTCTTTTTCTAAAGCAAAGGTACGTTTTTTTGAGGAGAAAATAGGCTTTGATGTATCTTTATTTTATTTACAGAGACTACACTTTTGATATGACCACCGCTTTCTGAAAAACCACACTGATAGAAAATTAATAGGTGATGATATTATCAAAGAAGAAAATATAATCCTCCATTCGTTTTTTGCCGTATGCCGTAGTGAAATTATCTTGAGTGATAAACATGATTTTATCTTTGGGATCTACAACAAGGGTTTCAAGCAATCCGGAGTCCGACAATTGGTATATATATTCAGAAGCCTCGAACTCATTATTAAAGCGGGTTACATAAAGAATCTGGTATTTTTCATTTTTATCATTTTCATAATTAAAATTAAAAACCTTTTTTTCCTTAAACTTCTCCTTGTTGAAATTCGCCAGTGCTGCATTTGCTCCGGTAGCAGCGGGAGAGTTTTTGTCAAGATACAATAACACATAAAAAGGGCTATTCGGCTTAGGGTCTTTATTAAAGTCCTTAATTCTTGGATCATCGGGAGCAACTTTGGGTCTTATACTTCCGGCAGCTATAGGATTTTCAGTTACGGGGATATTTCCATTACTCATGGTATTAGGCAGAGTGGGTAATTCTGGATTACCGGGTACACTTGATTTTAACTTTCCGTTCAAGGCATCTAATATTCTTTGGGCGGGGGCTTTCACCGAAGACTCCGAGAAGGTATTGACTACATATAATAATCCGGCTTTTAGAGAATCTATTTCTCCGGAATAGCCCATAGACATGGCTTTGAGATAATACACCTGAGACATATCCACATCGTCATGGTCTCCGTAGGTGTTTATGATATAACTACTAAACCCTAATGCCGTTTCGTAATCTCTATTTCGATACGACTTGTATAGTCCTTGATACGCTAATTCAAAATCTTGGGTTTGAGCGGCGATTTCCTCGGGGGAAACGCCTAAAATTAACATTGCATAAATACTCTTCGGATAATCTGTCAGGATAAAATTTTTAGGTTTTTCAGCTGCCGGATTTTCTTTGGCTTTCCATAGGCGATAGAGAGAATAATTTGCAGGTAAAATATATTCCGTTTCTGGAAATCTTTTCAGCAAGGCTTGATAAGTATTAATAGCCGAATCCGACTGATTGAGCTTTTGGTCAAAAATATTACCCAAACGATATAACGACATTTCGATTTTTTCAAGTGCTATTTTTTTATCCTCTACCTCGAAGGGAATATCTTTATAATACACATAGCGGTCACCAAATGCCTCCAGAAGTGCAGAGTCAACGGGCATGGTATCATTTACTACAACTGGGTCATCTTGAATCACTACCTGTTTGTTTACTCTTCTCCAGTTATCCTCATTTTTACGGTTTCCCCATGCTTGTTGGAAGCGGAGCTTACCCTCCGAAAGCTGTGTTGGGTCATCAAATGCCCAGACCCCTCCACCAGAATTATTGGCTCCTGGCAAATTTAGCAAAGCCTGATTTTCTTCACTCCGGGTTTTGGCTTCTTGCTCCTTCTTCTTTCTTTCCGCTTCTGCCACCGCTTTTTCCACGAGTGCATCGAGTTTTTCCTTGGGTAAATTGGCAAGCCAAAGCATACTATCTTGGTAAGCGATTGTTTTCTTATAAGTTACATAATCTTTCAAGGTGGACTGTACCATTTTGATTTCCTTATACTCGGCAGCGGCAACATCTATCGTTTGTGCTGCACTATCAAAATAAGCACCCGCTTTATCATAATTTTTTTTCTCATAAAAATATATCTGCCCAAGTTTATAGTATGCTAAGGATTTTTGACGGGCATTGGCAGTACTTGCTGTAATAGATTTTTTCAGGTAGCCCATAGTTCCATTAAGGTTTTTTCGCGCTTCTTCCAAATAGGCAAGCTCATAATAAATTTGGTCGAGGTACTCCTTGTTCTTAATATCTTTTTCCATTTTGTAAAGATAATCATACACAGAGGCATAGCCGGCTTCGGGCTGCGTCTTAATCATCATTCTTGCCTTTTGCATTTTAGCCTTAAATACGATAGCATATTCGTTACTCGTCTTTTCAGTTTTACCAAAATGCGAAAGTGCCATTTCATAGTTGCCGATTGATTCATACAACTGCCCCAATAAGTAATGGGTTTTAGCTTTTTTTTCTTTTCCTTTGATAAACCGTAGATTATCTTCTAAGGCAACAGTAGCGGTTTTGAGCTTTTTTTCACGGATATTAATCGTACTTTGAAAAATAGCAAGTTCCCCTTTAAACCTTCTGGTAAATCTTCTTTTTTTATCCTCCTTAGTCAGGTTTTTCTCTTTGGGAGAATCCCCTTTCTTCGTACTGCTTTTTGTCTTAGGTTGCTTTGGGGATTGTCTCTCTTTTTTCTTATCCACCTTGTGCTTATCATTAAGATGCTCCTTCATAATTCCATACGCCATTTCGGTATTATCCATATAGAAATATGTTTTGGCAAGCCAAAGATATACATCATTCGTAATGCTAGACACTGCATATTTGGCAATAATTTCTTCATAGTTTTTGATTCCTCTATCATATTGACCTTTGTAAAAAAAGGCTTTACCTTCCAAGTGCCTTGCATTATCTACCCAGCGGGAATTAGGGTGCTTATAGATAAGGACTTCATTTTTTTTAATGATTTTATCAAGGTCAGCCTCGTATGTTTTCATTTCGGCTTCATTTCCTACGTGATAGATTTCAATAAACCCGGTGGTCGGAAACTGATAATTTTTATTAATTTCTTCTAACTTCTCTTTATAGAGTTTATCGGCGTTGTAATAATAGTTAAAATAAGCAGTAGTATTATGATAAAGCCTTGCAAAAGGATTTTTACTGTTTTTATTACAAGAAAAAAAACAAAAAGTTAGGATAATTAAAAAAAAATTCCTTATTTTGTGAACTGAAAACATAAATATGTGGTTTTCGTATTATTATAGTAAATACAGAACGTATAAAAGTGAGATAAAGTGAAAAAAAAATATTTTTATTGTTTTTTATCTTTTTATTTTATTTTTCGTAATTTTACGCTCTGATTGCAAAATTAGTGAATTATTCTGTAACCAAGCCAAGGATATGATAAAAAAGTTTATCCAAAAAATTATACACAACCTAAAACGTCAGTATCGTTTGGAATTTATTGACGAGGAGACGTTATCTTCCTCTAAGCACTTTTCATTCCGCCCAATTCTTTGGGTCGCTGGCTCCGCTACCCTATTCTTTGGAATTATAGGAGGTACATCTGCTACTATATGGTACACTCCTGCAATTCGTGAGCAAATACCCGGCTATACAAACCCTGATAATGCTCGCAAGCTAATAACAATGCAATCTCATATTGCAAGGTTAGAGGAAGATGTAAAGAGTAAGGACGAATATATCCTTACGCTTAAGAAGGTACTGAACAACGGAAGCTCCGCAGAACCAACGACTCAAAAAGAAAAGGGAACGCAAAAGGAATTGCCGGAAATAAAAATAGATCCTTACATAAAAGAAGCAATAGCACAAAATAATCCTAATAAGACCACAGAGGCGAAACCTCAAATTTCTCAACCTACTCCCGGAGAGGCTGCATCTTCTCCCAAAAGCTCAAAAGTAGAGCTAAAACTCAAGACATTCCTGCGTCCCGTAATTGGAGACCTTAGAGACGGATTTAGCCCCTCCAAAGGGCATTATGGGATTGACATCGGAACTAATGCTAACGAAACAGTGCTTGCCGCTACGGAGGGATATGTACAGATATCTGACTTTACAGAAGCCGACGGCTACATGATCGCCATCACAAATCCTTCAGGTGTAACCACTATCTATAAACATAATAGTATGCTCTTAAAAAAGAAAGGTAGCTATGTTCATGCTGGGGAGCCTATCGCAAAGGTTGGAAATACAGGAGAGAACTCTTCTGGTCCTCATTTGCATTTTGAAATATGGTACAATGGGGAGCCGCTAAACCCTGTTGATTATGTAAAATATAAATAAAAAAATATACAATTTTAAATTAACTTATGTTTGGAACTAAAAATGAAAATGCCACAGTAAAGCCCGGTGGTCAGCAAAATACGACTACAGGAGGAGGGCTTAACACGATTTCCGCCGGAACGGTCATCGTGGGAACTGTGAATGCAGAAGGGGATATGAGGGTAGAAGGAAAAATTATCGGAACAGTTACTTGTTCTTCAAGGTTAGTGGTTAGTGCCTCCGGTTATATTGAAGGAAGTATTGATGCTAAAAATGCAATCATTGAGGGAGAAATCAAGGGGAATGTAGTTACAAGAGAAGTATTACAAATAGATAAAACAGGAAAGGTTTTTGGAGATATTTTTACCTCTAAACTTGTGATTCAGCTTGGAGCAGTATTTACGGGTAGCTGTAAAATGGGAGATGCTGCTAAAGATGTACTTTCCAAAACTCCTCCAAAATC
>CAUJFT010000092.1 GCA_963169475.1 Bacteroidota bacterium
TGGATGTTCAAGACGGAAGCCGGTTTGTGTTCGATAAAATCAACCGTTTTACCGTAGTTACCCCCTCTTTTGGAGTAAGTAAGGTGCTTTTTCCTAAAACTCACTATAATAAAGTAGCGGTTATAGGATATGTGCAAACTGGTTTAGCATTGGGGTTTTTACGTCCGTATTATCTTCATATTGCTACGCCCGACCCGTCTCGTCCCGGTGTTAATATCATTACAGAGGCAGAAGCCAATCCGGATAAATATGTATATTCAGTCGTTGTAGGAGAAGTACTACCGTGGAGGTTTCTTTCGTCCAAAGCGGTAATACCCGGCTTTAGTCTTCAATTATCCTCCGCTTTTAGTATGAACCGGTACAATAGCATCATTCGCGGGGTGGAGCTTACTTGTCGTATGCTTATTTTCCCAAAAAAGATACCCATTATGTACATGTCTCCTAACCAATCTTCTTATGTTACTTTTGGAATTAGTTTTATCAACGGGAAGAAATGGCTCAATAATCCTGAACCCAGAGCGAGCAAAGAGGAAGAAGACAATGAGTAATATATCATTTATCCCTATTCCAAAGAAAAATAAAAGGCATCATTTTTTGTTACGCAATTCCTTCACCGCATAAATAGCCTCTTTAAAATCTGGTTTTGCATTCACGGCTTTCTCGTAATAGGAAAGTGCGGTAGTGTTGTCCTTATAGAACTCATGAATGGAGCCTAACATAAAATAAGCCTGATAATAATTAGGGTCAAGCGTAGCAGTTTTTTCAAAATCTCTGATAGCCTCATCTAACTTATCCATGATAAAATAAGTATAACCTCTTTCATAATAGGCTTGTACGAACCCGGAATCTGCCTTTATTGCCAAATTATAGGCGGCTACGGCTTGTGCCATTGCCTCCATAAAAGGCTCTTTTTTGATGAGTACTTTTAGGCGGGTTGCGTCTCCAAATAGCTTTTTGGCTTTGTAATAGTTTCCTAATGGGTGAGAGGGAATGAGTGCTAATAATTTAGTGATTTGCTGATTAGCCATGTCCTCATTTTTGAGTTGATTCATGTACAAATCATACAACTGAAGGTAGGCTTTAGAGAAAGTAGAGTCTCGCTCTATGGATTCTTTATAAAACCCTAATGCAGATGCCCCATTTTTTTGAGACTGATAAAGCAGCCCTTTCGCAAAGTAATATTGAGCTTGGGAGGAATCTCTTCGAATCGCCTGATTAAATAAATCCTCTGCCCTAGGGTAATCTTTTTGCATCAAGGCAATTTGTCCAAGTTGATAAGGAACTTCCGCATTGATTGTTCCCAACCTCATGGCTTTTTCAAGTTCCGCTATTGCTTTTGTAGTATCCTTATCAATACAAGCATAAAAGCCGCGTAAATAGTGAAGGTCAGAAATGCTGTCATTAATTGTTATAGCTTTGTCTATATCTCTGATTGCGGCATCTAGGCTATCAAGCCGGAGATATACTTCGGAGCGGTCGCTGTATAAGGCATAGTTATGAGGATTCATTTTAATCTGATGGGTGAGAGAAGCCAACCATTTTGCAGGAGATAATGAATCCGCTTTGGTCATTACAGAAGGATTTTCTGTCCCTTTTTTATGGGATTTTCCGCATCCAAGATTGAAAAGAGCCCCTAAAAGAGCTGCTATGACACCAAAATATACCGTTATTTTTTTCATTCAGAAACACAAAGATAATTGCCTGCAAAGATACAGGAATTATTGTAGAAAAACCGTAAAAATTGGTAATCTACTATTTTAGTGTTAGACAAAAACACGTTTTTATAGGCTTGCTAGTGTTTTACCGGTATAAGTTCTTGCTTTGTGCATTTTGTCCATAAGTTCTTTTACGTTTAGGAGGTATTCTTCTTTTTCAGAAGCCGGAATAGGGTTAGATTTGGTATCGCTGATATGGGTGGAGGGATTCACTTGCGCACCGTCTTTCCAGAAACGGAAACATAAGTGTGGTCCGGTTGCGAGTCCTGTACTTCCCACGTACCCAATTACGTCTCCTTGTGTTACCTTGGTTCCTCTTTTCATACCTTTCGCAAATTTAGACATGTGGAGATATTGGGTAGTGTAGGTTTTATTGTGCCTTACCTTGATATAATTCCCGTTTCCACCGTTGTAACCCATTTCAATGATTTCTCCATCTCCTATTGTCATAATGGGGGAGCCGGTAGGTGCGGCATAGTCAATGCCTTCATGTGGGCGATAGATTTTAAGGATTGGGTGAAACCGACTTTTGGTATATCCTGAACTGATACGCGAAAACTTCAAAGGGGCTTTCAAGAAGGCTTTTCGGAGGCTATTTCCGTTCTCGTCAAAATAAAATTCTTTCCCGTCTATTTCATGCCGGAAAGCATAAAATGTTTTCCCTCCTTGCACAAAGCCAATCGCATGAATAGCCGAAATTCCTACTGCCTGACCATTGACTACCTCCTCATCATAAATTACTTTGAACATGTCGCCTCTTTTAATTTTGAAAAAATCAACGGCGCATTCCAGAATTTCTGAGGTCTTATGCGCTATCTTTACATTTAGCCCGGCATCGTCGAGCGCGTTATGAATAGTGGACTCTATCTCAACGGCTAATTCCTTACGAACAATCTCAATTTCTTTTTTATACTCGGTTACACAAATAGAATCCTCTCTTACATCAAAAACGACATATTCCTCTTTGCTTTTTTCATAGATAAAATAATTTACCTCACCTTTTTCCTTACTCTTAAAAAAAGTAATCGGCTGACCCGTAGGTAACTTACTCACATCTAAATGAGCCGCAGCAGCTTTGAGAACATCTTTTATGATTGATTTATCTACCTTATGAGCATGAAGCAAATCAGAGAGTTTAAGCGTCCTACTGATTTTAGGTTTAATAACCTTTGTTTCATAATCTACAACAAATCCATACAACTGATTAGAAATGCGATTAATAGGCGGTGCTGGTATCCACTCGACTTCTTCTTTCTCTTTTACGTTCTCAGAACACCCAAACATTGCCGCTACTATAAGAGATACTAAGATGGATTTAGAAGCATCTTTTAAATATTTCATTTTTATTGAAGATTCTTTTTTTCGGGGTTTATTTTCGGGCACGAAGTTAATAGACTAAAATATTTTTTTCCAAATATTTTTTGAAAAAATACCTCAATATGCTTTCCTTTTTCTGTTTTCTACATATTTACCTACATTCTTACTTTGTCTAAACCAATAAAAACTATGGCTTTGTAGGGAGAGGTTTTTGAATGAAAAAAGGAATCTACCCTAAGAGTATTAGGATTGGTAAGATTAAAGTCAAAAACTAATCACTCATCACTGCTTAGTATCATATGTGGTTAAAAAGACAACTTTTATACTGAATGTTTAGTTAATCTTTTTTAACCCCTAAAAACATCAATGATTGAAGTATGAATGAGGCTATTAGAGAATTAGAACCCCTAGCTTTATGGAATTATTTTGCGGATTTGAATGCTATTCCGCGCCCTTCTAAAAAAGAGGAAAGAGTGATTCGCTTTATCGCAGACTTTGGTAATAACTTGGGATTACCCACTTTTGTGGATTCTGTTGGGAATGTAATCATTCGTAAGCCGGCAACCTTAGGAATGGAACAAAGGGAAACGGTTGTATTACAAAGTCATTTAGACATGGTACATCAGAAAAATGAAGGTACAGACTTTGATTTTCTGACAGAAGGAATCCAAATGCAGATAGAGGGCGATTGGGTTAAGGCAATGGGTACAACCTTGGGAGCAGATAACGGAATCGGGGTGGCTGCGATTATGAGTCTATTGGCCTCAAAGGATATTCCGCATCCGGCCATAGAAGCCTTGTTTACGATAGATGAAGAAACAGGAATGACTGGCGCGCTATCGCTCAAAGGAGGAATATTAAGTGGAAGGTTTATGCTTAACTTAGATACAGAAGAAGATAATGAACTTACGATTGGGTGTGCGGGAGGAATAGATGTAACAGCTTTCGGAAAGTATATTCCCGTTGCGCCTCAGCATGATACTGCCTTCCGACTTGTGCTAAAAGGTCTTGACGGCGGACACTCTGGATTAGATATTCATAAAGGAAAAGCAAACGCTAATAAATTGATGAACCGCTTCTTATCGTATATCGGAAAGAAATTAGCAATAGAGATTGCGTTTCTTGAGGGAGGAAGTTTAAGGAATGCAATCCCGAGGGAATCGATAACGGTTATCACTACAGATGCCTCCAATCATCATCAATTAATTGCAGAGGTAGCAGCTTTTGCTGAGGTTCTCCAAAAAGAATATCATACCACAGACCCTAATCTTTCTTTTACTTGTAATTCGGAGCAGTTGCCTGATAGTGTTTTTCCTTCTGCTTTTCAAAATGATTTTTTAAGAGCGGTTTATGCTTGTCCTAATGGGATTTACCGGTTAAGCCCAGACATTCCGGGCTTAGTTCAAACTTCTAATAATCTCGCTAAAATAGTGGCAAAAGATGGAACTTATTCCGTTCAATGCCTCACCCGAAGCTCGGTTGAAACAGAGAAAACAGACCTAAAAGAGGCAATTACCGCTACTTTTGAAATGATAGGAGCGACTATTGAGTTTGGAGGGGCATATCCAGGGTGGACTCCTTTACCAGCTTCTCCGATTGTATCCTTAATGAGTGAGTTATATCAAGAGCTTTTTCAAGAAAAACCACATGTAAATGCTTGTCATGCTGGATTAGAGTGTGGGATTCTCGGTATAAATTATCCAGATATGCAGATGATTTCTTTCGGACCCAATATTCGCGGCGCACATTCTCCAGATGAAAAAGTACAAATTAGCTCTGTCCAGAAATTTTGGGGTTACCTTACAGAAGCCTTGAGAAGAATCCCCAACCAATCAGACCCCGTAACATCTTGATGTTATAAGTAGAGGTGGGTAAAAAACCAAGAAAATAAATATCAACCAAAGTCTTGACTACCAGTTATTTAATCTTATCATTCATTATTCATTTTTAACTATTCACTGCTTATAGATAAAAGTTGTAAATATAGGAAATATACCTTTTTGTGGAAGGCTTCCGTATTGTTTTTTTTAGGGTAAAAATGAAAAACATCTATCTCCTTATCTGGACGGTTTTATGGCTATCAGGAAGTTATGCCCAAACGGTAACGATGGATTGGTACG
>CAUJFT010000093.1 GCA_963169475.1 Bacteroidota bacterium
AACCAGTACAATATACTCCAAAATGAGTATAAAAAAAATACGAAAACAGAAATTTATTATCAGTTAAAATTGAGTGTTTAAGATGAAATGTGGAAAAAAGTTCAGGAATTTGAAAACAAGGGTAAAACGCTAGATGCCCTAACTCTTGCAGAAGAAATCTATAATAAAGCGACTAAGGAAAAAAAAGGTCAGCAGGTCGTGAAGTCTTTGCTCCATATTATGAAATACAAGCAGGTAATGGAAGAAAACGCCGATTCCTTAAATATGATTAGGATTTCGGAGGAAATTTCTAAGGCGGATTTCCCTATAAAACAAATTTTTCAATCGATACAAGCAAGCATGTATTGGGACTACTATTCCCAAGTACGTTGGCAGATTTATTCCAGAACCCGGACTGAAAATTTTGAGAATAAGGATTTTAAAACATGGGATGTTACGCGCCTTAGAGACGAAATTCAGCATCTTTATCTTGCTTCTGTAAAGGATAACGAAGCCTTGTCAAAAATCCCTGTGGGAGAATATGCAGAAATTCTTACAAGAGGAAATGCAAAAGAATCTGAAAAATATCGCCCTTCTCTCTATGATTTATTAGCTCATAGATCTCTTGATTTTTTTATTAATCCTGAAATGGACGTTACCAAGCCCGTAAATCCCTTTATCATTGATACCGAAAAAGGATTTGCGGAAGCTAAAGATTTTATCAATTTTCGTTTTGAAACCCAAGATACTCTTTCACCAGAGCTTCATACAGCCCATATTTTTCAGTATTTATTAAAAACGCATATTAATAATCCAGATTGTTTTATAGATGCCGAGATTAAAAGGTTAGAATGGGCAAAGCATAAAGCATCAGGGGCTAATAAGGATACTTTATATAAACAAACATTGTACAAAATAGCACGTCAGTATCCAGAGCATTCGGCAGTAGCAGATGTATGGGCAGAAATTGCCGAAGGGCATGTTACACTTGGTACAAAATATAACCCCGAAACAGAGCCTACACGAAAACTTGAATACGTAAAGGCAATGGATATTTGTGAAAGAATGATTCAAAAGTTTCCGGAAGCAAGAGGGACTAATAGATGTAAAGATATTAAAAACGGAATTTTAAAAAAATCCGTAGGGCTTATTATTGAGGATGTCTCTGTCCCAGATGAGAAATCCAGAATGAAAATAGATTATCGTAACGCTTTTCAGTGGTATTTTAGGATTATTCCCTATGATGAAGCGATAGAAGCGCGTATGGACAAAGAGTATGATGCTGCCCAAAGGATACAGATTTTGGTAGCCCAGGCTCCTATTAATCAATGGAAAGTAAATCTTCCCGTTGAAACGGACTACCAAAACCATTCTACGGAACTGATAATCCCCGAAACCGCATCCGGAAAATATTGGTTGGTGGCTTCTGATAATCCTGATTTTTCTATTGCTGAACACGTGGTCAGTTATACTGATTGGAATGTATGCTCTTTCGCTTTTTATACTGCCAAAAACCCTAAGATGAATGAGGTTGAATATTTTGTAACCAATAGAAAAACAGGGAAACCGCTTTCTGGTGTTCAAGTAAAATGGATAGGTAAGTATTATGACTATGCCACATACAAGGAAAAAAAGGTAATAAAGGAGGCTACGACTAATGTAAATGGCGTAGCTAAGATAGGGTTTCCGGATATGGGTTCTGGCTATCTAAACTATTCGGTAGAGCTTAGTTATGGAAAAGAGAAATACAGTAGTGATAATGAGCATCATTACACTAATAGGGAGGACCAAGGGCAAAGCTACATAGTTTTTTTTACGGATAGAAAAATCTATAGACCCGGACAAACCGTTTATTTTAAGGGAATTTGCCTTAAAACTAAAAATGGGAAATCGGATATTATTCCGGAATACCATACAAATATTATTTTTAGGGACGTAAATCATCAGGAAATTACAAGGCTATCCGTTACTGCCAATGAGTATGGTACGTTTAGTGGAACCTTCACCGCTCCTACTTCTGGGTTGATGGGAAGAATGACAATATTAGACGAAAAAACAGGAGGTGCTACCGATATAAGTGTAGAAGAGTATAAAAGACCTAAATTTGAGGTAACTTTTAAACCGGTGGAAGGTAGCTTCAGATTGGAAGAAAAAATTACAACAAAAGGGAACGCAATGGGGTATGCCGGAAATGCAATTGACGGGGCAGAGGTAAAATACCGTGTAGTGAGAAATGCTTCTTTTCCGTATTGGGGATATTATTATTGGTGGAGACCTGCGCCGGCTTCTCCTCAAATGGAAATTGCAAACGGAACCACTAAAACAGATGTAGATGGAAATTTTTCGATTGTATTTAATGCTACTCCTGATGCAATGCTTGATAAGTCCACAAAACCCCAATTTTCTTACACCGTTTATGCAGACGTTGTGGATATTACTGGAGAAACTCATTCCGCCACTCAAAGTGTAAATGTGGGCTATATTTCCATGAAAGTAACTATGAATTTGCCCGAAAAAATAAAAAAGACAGTACCTGATTCCGTATCTATTAGTACAGAAAATCTGAACGGTGTTTTTGAACCTGCAAAAGGAAGCATTGAGTTTTACTCTTTGGAAATGCCTAAGCAATGGCATAAGAAAAGAAGATGGTCTAATCCGGATATCTTTACGATTTCTGAAAAAGAATTTCGGAAATGGTTTCCTTATGACCCATATCAAAACGAGGGAGATTACCGGAGCTGGAAAAAGAAAAATAAGGTACATACTTTGAATTTTAATACTGAAAAAAGTAAAAAATATGGCTTAGATTTCTTGCAAAATCAAGCGCAAGGAATGTATATGGCAGAGCTTATAACGGTAGATAAATTTGGAAACGAAACCCGAATTTTAAAGTATTTTGAGGTAGAAGACATAAAGGAGACAAGCCCTTCTGTACCGGTCGCTTTGGCACTTCTTTCGGATAAAAGTTCGGTTGAACCCGGTGAAAATGTAACTTTTACGCTATCTTCTTCTGAAAATAGTCTTTATACTGTTTTTACCATTGAACAGAATGGGATTGTCTTAGAACGTCAATATTTAACGCTGAATAATGAAAAAAAGAACATTGTTTTTCCTATAACCGAAAAGCACAGAGGAAATATTTCGGCTTATGTTACGGCAGTGGTTCAAAATGAATATCACTATGAAGCTACGACCGTAGGAGTACCTTGGACAAACAAGAACCTTAAATTATCATGGATGACTTTCCGGAACAAACTCCTGCCCGGTGCTAAGGAAGAATGGAGTGTCAAAATTACAGGAACCGGAAGCGAAAAGGCAGCCGCAGAAATGGTTGCAACGATGTATGACGCTTCTCTTGACCAATTTCGCCCCAATAGTTGGAGGCTGTCAGGGCTTAATCCCACGTATAACTCTGCACTCGTATTGAGTGGCTATCAGGGGTTTCAGACCAAGCGTCCTAGCGGCTATGAAGTGAATTGGAATAATTATAGCCATTTCTATAATCCTACAGAGTATGATAAACTAAACTTCTTTGGATACTATTTTAACATTTATCGCAATAAGGGAAATTATGCTTTTGCAAGAGCGCAGACCATGGCTGGCTCACCGGCTCCTACGGTAGCAGCTCCTAAGAAGATGTCTGCTAAACCGGCAGAGGAGAGTATGGGAAACGGTTTGGATAAAATGGTAATAATAGAGGATGAAAAAGATGCTAAGGACGGAGACCAAACGG
>CAUJFT010000094.1 GCA_963169475.1 Bacteroidota bacterium
CCGAGAAAGGATGGCATTGTCATCCATTGCCCACATTCTCCCTACTTTAAGAGAATCTATTGCCCTTGTCCACTCATTAGAGCCTTTAAGCGTATCTTTGTGAACGACAGTGTCATTTTTAAAGGCTTTATGCCTAAGTATGATTTTTCCCTTCACCGTATCATTCCAGAATAAGGTATCTTTTTTATTAATTTCAAGTCGAGTAATGATTTTCCCTTCTTTATACTCCGGCTGGATTAGGCTTGCCGATAAGAAAATCATTAGTAAAAGTGGAGTTACATACTTTATAATGTATTTGACTGCATTGGGAATCCGAATTTCGGCACCTTCGCGGATTTCGTTCATTCCTTTGTCAATCCCAAAGAACCACCCGAAAAGAATTGCCTCCAAGAGTGCAAAAACGACGAGAGATACTGTTCCAGCCCAATAGTCAAATTCATCAAGTACCCCGTATCCAACATACAATACTACCGGAACCCCCAAGAGGAGTACAATCGCACCGAAGATAAGGGTAGCATTTCTACGACTCACCTCAAGGCTATCTTCCAAAAACGTAGTAACCGGAAGTCCCATCGCAATAGAGGACGTAATCCCTGCAAAAAACAAAAGAGAGAACCACATAGCACCAGCTATAGCAGACAAAAACCACCCCCAATGCGTAAATAAAGAGGGGAGCGTTTTAAACCCTAACCCTAAGCCCCCGCTTTGAGAGAGAATGTCATTTACTCCGTCAATACCAAGATACCCGATAGCTATCGGGATAATGATACTTCCTCCGATTACTACTTCTACAAACTCGTTTAGCCAGCCGGCAGCCATTGCATTTAAGGCTATATCCTCTTTTGCTCTTACATAAGAAGCATAACATTGTATAGAACCCATTCCTACAGAAAGGGTAAAAAATATCTGCCCGGCAGCCGCAAGCCACACTTTAGGAGACCATATTGAAGATAAATCCGGTTTCCAGAGATAACTCATTCCAAACAATCCGTCATAAGCCGCCCCGCTGTCTCCCCCTGATTTTAGCGTTATCGCTTTAAGGCTTAACAGTAACCCAAAAAATATCAGAAGTGGCATTGCAATTTTACCAATAGCCTCTATTCCATCTTTTATCCCTCGACTAATAATCCAGAGATTCAGTCCCAAACAAAATAGCCATGAGAGTAGCGAAATTGGTATGCCTATAAAAGAAACTTTACCTGATACATACTCGTCAAAAAACAGAGAAATCTGTTCAGGATTCTTCCCGTTAAAGTACCCAAAAAGGGAATAAAATGTGTAGGACAGCGTCCATGACTCTACATAAACATAGTATGCAGCAACAGAAATATTGATAAATAACCCAAAAGCACCTAAGTACTTCCAAAAAGGTCTTTTTTTATCCAAAGAGAATAAAATCAGCGGGGTATGATGCCAATTTTCCTTACCCGCATATCGCCCCATTGCCCATTCCATCCAGAGCATAGGAATCCCCAGCAGCAAGAAGCATATCAAATATGGAATAATAAATGCTCCGCCCCCATTTTGTACTGCCTGAACCGGAAAACGGAGCAAGTTTCCTAACCCGACCGCATTCCCTGCCATTGCCAGAATTAACCCTAAACGAGTACCCCAAGCGTCTTTTGAAGTGCTAAAAGTCATCTATTCTTATAGATTTATACCGATTACCAATTGGTTTACAAGAAAATTAGGACCTACAAATTTTTTTTGCAATAAATTGCTTTTCAATGCTTTAAAATAAAACCTATAACATAATAAATATTGATTATCAAGCACTTATTTTCCATTTTGTGTAAGTCCTAAAAATGATTTATAAGGTTCTTTCTATCGACACCATCAATCTCCCCAATTTTGAAAAATGGTGCTAATTTTAGCATAAAAAGCAAAATCAGGCAAAGCCAGCAGGTCCGCCACCAAATACAGGGGGAATATTTTTATTATCGGGTAAATCTATTTCTCCGTGTACCTTTTCAAACTTCTCAATATTATCTTGTAGTGCCAGCATTACTTGTTTAATGTGCATTGGTGTCATAATAATTCTGGCTCTTACTGTGGGTTTTACGGGTCCAGGTCCCGGCAGCATTTGTATGAAATCTAGGATAAATTCCGCAGGAGAGTGCGCAACTGCTGCAACATTGCAATAGACTCCGGAGGCAACTTCTTCTGGTAGCTCAATCTGAAATGGAGGATTTGGATTATTTGTCATTGTTTTTGTCTTATTTTTCACAAAGGTAGTACTATTTTTTCTCTTACCCACAAAACAATTCGGGTAAACTAAATTTCATTTCTTTCCGCCATCATGCTTAGTTTGAAAATTATCAATAATAGAGGATAACAAACACTAAAAATTAATCCTTATGCTATAGGGGATACGCCGCCTAGATTAGGTAGTACTATTTCAAATTTCCGGATAGCGTCATGAGCATTAGTTTATAGATAGCGGCTACTGTGAGAGAATCCGTTATCTCCCCTTTCTCTACAAGGGCAAAAGCTTCTTCTATTCGGATTTTTTTTACATAGAGTTGCTCTGTTTCCTCCGGTTCGGCTTCTCCATGAGTAAGCCCTGTGGCGAGGTAGATGATAGCGTATTCATCGGAAACAGAATTAGAGAGGTGCATTTCTACAATTTTTTCATAGTGAGAAGCAGTCATTCCGGTTTCCTCTTTTAATTCGCGGATTGCGGCATCTAAAGGAGGGAGGGAAAGTGTACCTCCACCCTCCGGAATTTCCCACGAAAATCGGTTTAGCGGATAACGAAACTGCCCAACCATCCAGATAAATCCGTTCTCATAAGGTACAACCCCTACCGCATAATTTTGAAAATGAACTACTCCATAAATGCCAGGATTTCCTGCTGGGTTTATCACTTGAAACTCTGTGAGTTTTATCCATTTATTTTCATAAATCTCTTGGGCAGAAAGCGTTTTCCAAGGGTTTACGGACTCGTCAGCATTTTGATTACTCATATAGTTATCTAATTATCAGGTTTTATATCAAAATTATCAGGGTTTGAAAGATTATTAACACTGACTATCTTGATGATGAAAGATTTTGTACATCATTTTTTTAATCAAAAAAATAATTTAAAAGTACAAAAATACAGAGAAACTCCTTATGAAAAAGTGAAAAGGACAAAGTATCTTTATATCTCTCAAAAATAATTTCAAAAAAATAGGCGTTTTAATTGTCTATCTCTCAAAAAGTGGTAACTTTGCAGCCCAAAATAAAAATATTTGTTTCATTCAAATTAATTAATGAGTCTATATGGCTGTAAAATTAAGGCTTAGACGCCAAGGAAGAGGAAAAGCTCCTCATTACGCAATTGTTGCCGCAGATGCAAGGTCCCCCAGGGACGGAAGGTTTATCGAAAAAATCGGATATTACAACCCTGTAAAGCAACCTGCAGAGATAAACATTGACCACGAATTAGCCTTGAAATGGTTAGGCTACGGGGCGCAACCTACTGATACCGTAAGTACATTGCTAAAACATACGGGTATCCGTCTTAAATTTGCGTTAAGAAAACAGAAGAAAACTGAAGAAGAACAGCAGCGTATTTTTGACAAGTGGTGGAGTCAGAATGGTGCTAAAAAACAAGAAAAATTCAAATTTGTGTAAGGGAACAATCGGACTTATGCCCGTATTTTTCTAGAAAAACTAATCGTCCCCGACAAGGCTTTGTCCGGGACGATTTTTACAATAAAGCGACAAATCCTCCATCACAAAATTTTATTATAGACTTTTGTGTAAAAGTCTTACTCTTATTTTACATTTATTGGTAGGAAATACATCTGATACAGAAAATGAATTATCAAGATTATATTGAAATTGGTTATATTCCTGATGTACACGGCATTAAGGGTCAAGTAAAGGTAAAAATGGACGTGCAAGAGATTAATAATTATAAAAAATTAGAATCCGTTTATCTTGCGTCAAAGAATGGTATTCCCATATCGTATGAAATTGCCGAAATTAGTTTCAGAAATTCTATTGAGGGAGTTATTCGTTTTAAAGGCATATCTACCAGAGAGGAAGCAGAAGCCCTTGTAGGAAGTACTCTTTTTATAGAAGAGAATCAATTACCACCTTTGGAAGAAGGGGGGTTTTATTACTTTGAAGTGATAGGATACACGATAAAAGACTCCAATTTAGGGGAACTCGGTAGGTTAGAAGAAATTCTTGAAATGCCTGGAGGCGACATTATTGTCATGCTTTATCAGAAAAAAGAAGTACTTATTCCGCTTGTTTTTTCGGGTAAGCTTGAAAAAGAAGCGCGGATTTTAAACGTAACGCTCCCAGAGGGGCTTCTCGAAACCTATCTTTCTTGATTTTATTCTACTTCTGGCAGAACAACCACATTCGGTTGAGCCAATGAAAATACTTGGGGTTTTGCCTGAAACAGTACCTTAGTTGATGCCCAAGTGGATTTGAATAGCGCGCTATTTCGATATGCTTCAAGATTTGCCGCTGACTCCCATAAGCTATAAGTGTATTTTACATTTTCTTGGACCGCATCTGTATAAATAGCCAAATACGTACAGCCTGAAAACCCCCGAATTTGGAATTTACTTGCATTAAATATCGTCATAAATTCCTGAACCTTTTCGGGGTGAAATTCCATTCTTACAATTCTTAATATTGCCATAGTTTTATAAAAAATAAACACTTAATTAAAATTAGGCTATTAGGACTTACGCAAAATGAAAAATAAATACATGATAATCAATGATTTATTATGTATTTATATTAAATTATTGATTATCAGTTAATTACAAAAAAAAGCGTAAGTCCTAATTTGTTTATGTGCAGTGCCTAAGATTTGGGTGAATGCCCGAAGATAACCCTCAAAACTAACAATTGGTTTAAAGTATTTTTTTTGTGGAGAGAATAAGTAAGAATTACACGACTTTGGAAACTAACCCTTATTTTTTGAAACTAAAAAAGCTAAAACTAACATTTGTTAGTTTTTATTTTTATCTTTGTACCCAAAATGAAGGGTCATATTTTGACAAGGAGAGAAATTATATTAGATATTGCCGCAAAACTATTCAGAGAAAAGGGCTACACTGCCACTTCGGTGCGGGAATTGGCAGACAACGTAGGGATAGAGGCAGCAAGCCTATATAATCATTTTGCGTCAAAGGAGGAGATATTAAAAGAAATTTGTTTTGAGACGGGTAAAGAGTATTTACGACACCTTTCAGAAGTAAACCGGTTTGCCGGCGATTATAGACAAAAAATCTCGCGGTTTATTCAGCTTCATATTGAGATTACTATTAAGCATATTGCCTTTGTTGCCGTCGCAAATCACGAATGGAGGCATCTGAAAAGTGAAAACCTAACGGGCTTCCTTTCTATGCGCAAACAATATGAAATAGGGGTTTTACATATACTCAAAAATGGAATGAATGAGGGGGCATTTCGAGAAATTAATCCGGAAATTGCACTTTTTACCCTGCTTTCGGCTTTAAGATGGGTAGAAGCATGGTATAAGGAAGACAGGAATATTTCAGTTGCTGCCTTGGAAAAAAATATCGAATTATTGGTACTTAATGGATTGAATACATAAGATTATACTCAACAAAATTAATCATTCAAAAACAATGGCAAAATTTTATCCCCTAACAGTAAAAGCCTTAGATAAGGAAACAGAAGATTGTGTTTCGATATTATTTGAAGTTCCATTGGGATTACAAGCGGAGTATCGTTTTACACACGGACAACATCTCACCTTAAAAACAGAAATCAATGGAGAGGAGGTAAGGCGTTCTTATTCTATATGCTCCAGCCCGCTTGAAGAAACGCTCAAAGTTGCGGTAAAGCATATTCCCAATGGGATATTTTCCTCTTTTGCCAATCATGCACTTAAAGCGGGCGACTCCCTTGACGTGATGACCCCTATGGGGCGATTTTTTACAGAGCTGAACCCCGAAAACCAGAAAAACTATGTGGCATTTGCTGCGGGTAGCGGGATTACTCCCGTTATTTCTATTATCAAAACGATACTTATGACTGAACCGAAAAGTACGGTTACGCTTTTGTTTGGCAATAAAAATAAAAATAGCATCATCTTCAAAGAGGAAATCGAAGGATTGAAGAATAAATACATGAGCCGATTGAGTGTTTATCATATCCTAAGTAGAGAGTACATGGACGCACCTTTTCTTAATGGAAGGATTGATGCCGAAAAATGCAATACCTTTCTTCGCTACCTTAATTCCTCTAAAACAATAGATGAATGTTTTATTTGCGGACCTGAAGAAATGATACATAGTGTTCGTAAAACATTAGAAGATGCCGGAATCAATAAAAAAAATATACATTTTGAGCTATTTGCCGCCTCTACTCCTGCAACCCCGCCTCAAAAGAAAGAAAAAATAGAAGATACGGGTAAAATGTGTGAGGCTACGGTAAGGTTAGATGGAAGGACCTTCGATATGAAAGTAGCCTATACCGGCGACAGTATTTTAGATGCTGCACTTAAAGTAGGGGCTGACCTACCTTTTGCTTGCAAAGGAGGGGTTTGCTGTACTTGTCGTGCTAAACTAATCGAAGGAGAAGTTATCATGGATGTAAATTACGGATTAGAGCAAGACGAAGTAGCCCAAGGATTTATCCTCACTTGTCAGGCGCATCCCATTTCAGAGAAAATTGTGGTAGACTTTGATGCAAGGTAGTTCGCACTATGAATTCACAATCAAGAAAACGATAAAAATATCGGACTAACGCAACTTTTTTATAAATTATTTCGTCATTCTTAGATAAATAATTGCTTTTTTTGAAAAGGTAGTTATCTTTGCGTTTTGAATAGAAAGTCAAAGTATCTATACAGAGAGTTCTCAAAAATGATAGATACTAAGTGGTTTTAGGAACGACAAAAGGAAATAACAAAAATATACCAAACGCTATGTGTAAGCTATAAATTTTTTAAACATGAAAAAGTTTTCTTTGTCAGTAGTGATGTTACTCACGTTGAGCCTTGTTCTTACAGGGTGTGTTAAAGACCGGTGCAAAATGAAGTTTTCCTATTTCCGTTACACGCCTGTGTACATGTCATTAGAGGTTTTTCGTCATGCGATAAAAACGGAAGCCCCCAGAGACCTCAAAAATCCGGGTAAGATTTACAAAGCAGGGAATTTATTATTGGTCAATGAAATAGCTAAGGGGATTCATATCTTTAATAATGCCAATCCATCAGCCCCCCTTAATTTATCTTTCATAAACATTCCAGGGAACTATGATATGGCGGTAAAAGATA
>CAUJFT010000095.1 GCA_963169475.1 Bacteroidota bacterium
GATATAGGGCATGGATAAAAAAGCGAACAAATTTATATGCTAAGAGGTTAGTGGGAAATGCAATCAGGAGTAAGTATTCTCTTATTTTGTCCGGTATTTCCCTATCCAGAATCGGACGGGGTGAGTTTCACTATCATGGAAACGGTTCGGAGACTATTCCTTGCTGGGGTTTCGGTTACGGTTTTGGGTATGCACCCGCCGGAGCATACCCCAGACCTGAAACGATTACCCGAAAACATAAAGAGGCTTGCAGATTTCGTTTCAGTGGAAATTAATCTGCAAATTACGCCAATTGAAAGATATGCCAATTTTTTCTTTGATAATGCCTCGCTCGAAATGAACCAATACTTTAGCGAAGGAACGAATCGGGTACTAATGGATATTCTGGATAGGGAAAAATTTGATATTATCCAGATTGAAGACATTCGACTAACAAAATATTTACCCGCTATTCGTACTAAGCACTTGGGGAAGGTCATTCTAAGACTTCATAACTTGCTTAGTGCTACGCTACCCGTAGGGAGAAGTAGTAAAATAAGCCAAGCCATTGCGAAAGAAAATAAAAAAAGAGTGCAAGAACGGGAAAATAAAATTCTCCTCTCTGGCGAAGTAGAAGAGATAATAGCTATAAATGATACCCTACAAAGCACAATCCTTGCATTATTTCATCAAGCCCAAACCCTTAAAGTCCCTTGGTTAAAGATTATTCCCGTTCAAACATTATGTGTAGGTTGGGAAATAGAGGTTCCAGAAATTACTACCCGAACCCAAGGCATCATTTATACTGGTACCTTAGATTACCCCAAGAATTTGAAATCCTTTGAGCGTTTTTTAAAGAATATATGGATTCCTATTCACAATCTATATCCTAACATTACGCTTCATGTAGCAGTACGGTCAGCTCCTGCAAGTTTAATAGAAAACCTCAAAGGGTGTGGAGGAGTTATAGAAGGAGATATAGCCGATTATTACGGCTTTCTTTCCTCAAAAACAATTATGGTAGTCCCTATGTACGAGCCGGACGGGTGGCAAAAAAGAGTATGGGAAGGGATGTCCGCAGGGTGTGCCTTAGTGGTGTCTCCACAAGCATTGGCAGGAATACCCGCTACTCACGGAGAGCATTTGTTCATCGCAAAGGGAGAAGCGGAATTTGCAAGATATATCGGGACTTTAATTGAGCATGAAAATATAGCCCATACGTTAGGGGTACATGCCCGTCGGTTTGCAATTCAAAATGGGAAAGGGGAGTCAGGTGCCAATAATCGTCTATATCAATATTATCAAAAATTATCCCAATATTAATGCCATAAGCCAACTTGTTTATAACCATAATGACAGATTTTATAAATCCTTTTTTCGCAAACCAATTTGCAATGAATACAATACTATGAGAATTTTAATGATTTGTATAAAACCTCCGTTCCCCGCAAAAGACGGGGCTTCAGTAGTGATGAAAGTGAGTCTTTATTCCTTGGTCAGACAAGGACACGAGGTAAGCGTATTGTTGATGAGTACGCAAAAGCATTGTATGACAGATGATGATATACCAGAAGACTTGAAGGATAAAGTAAAGTTCTATATTGTTCCAGTAGATACTAGCTATACCCTTACAAGACTAATGGGCAATTATCTTTTTTCTGGGCTACCTTTCCATGCAATTCGTTTTAATATCCCTAAATTTCGTACAACCATCACCCAAGTGCTTAACCAAAACGAGTTTGACCTTATTCAGTTAGATGGCTTATATTTAACAGAATACCTCGATACGATTTATGCCAATTCTAAGGCAAAAATTATTTTTCGCGCCCATAATTTAGAGCAAGAAATTTGGGAAAGAATGTACCAAAACGAAAGGCGATTGCCGCAAAAATATTACCTTAAAAGTCTCGCACGAAGGCATAAAAAATATGAAAATAAAGTGCTGAATGACCCTAAAATTTCGGGGATTATCTGTTTATCCGGGCGCGATGCCCGAATCATGAAAGAGTCCGGAGTGCAAACGCCTATGATTGTAGCAGAATATAGTATTGATATATCAGAGATTTCCGAAAAAAAATACAATACACCCGTCCAATATCCGCTTTTTTTTATCGGCTCTATGGATTGGACACCCAATATCGAAGGGATAAATTGGTTTTTAGACAAAGTATGGGAAAACGTTCGCAAAAAATTACCGGGCATCACTTTTTGCCTTGCGGGAAGAAATATGCCCAAAGGGTATGCGGCAAACAGAGAGGGCATAATCGTAATGGGTGAAGTAGAAGATG
The DNA here is from genome assembly GCA_963169475.1 of Bacteroidota bacterium. Classification (GTDB taxonomy): domain Bacteria; phylum Bacteroidota; class Bacteroidia; order J057; family J057; genus JAAFHL01. The sequence goes on from CAUJFT010000095.1 coordinate 2,268, forward strand.
CCTATCTTTTTATGGCGCAAGGGGGAATTATGATTGCTCCTCTATTAACAGGAGGAGGCATACGAATTAAAATCATAGAAGGTATGGCAATGGGGAAGCCTGTGATAGCCACTCGGCTTGCCTTAGAGGGAAACCCTGCCCAAAATGGGTCCGAAGTAATCATCGCAGATACACCGGCTGCATTCGCCGATTCAGTGGTTTTATTAGTAAACAATCCGGAAGTTGCTCAAAAAATAGGAGAAGATGCCCAAAAATTTACGCTGTCGTATTTTGATAACAAAAGCATTACGGAAAAAGTCCTTGATTTTTACCGAAATTT
>CAUJFT010000096.1 GCA_963169475.1 Bacteroidota bacterium
TTTTTTTGGTTTGTAGAAGAAATAAGTAAACTTGGGCGTAAAATCATTGTTCGCTGTAACCTCACAATTATTTTATCCAACCCCAAATATCACAAGCTTCCTGCATTTTTTGCGCAGCATAATGTGGAGGTAGTGAGTTCGCTGCCTTTTTACAATGCACAAAGAACAGACAATCAAAGAGGGAAAGGAGTGTTTGAGAAGTCAATCATGGCAATCAGAATGCTTAATGAAGTAGGATACGGGATTGAAGGAAATGCGCTTACGCTTAATTTAGTTTACAACCCTGCTGGGGCATTTCTGCCAGGGAATCAACAAATGCTTGAAAATCAATTTAAAGAGCAGCTTTTTCGGCAATACGAAATAAGTTTTACTCACTTATATACAATTACGAACATGCCCATCAGCCGGTTTTTAGATTATTTGATAGAAGCCGGAAACTACAAAGATTATATGGAGCGATTGATATCAGCATTTAACCCTGCGGCCGTACCGGGGGTAATGTGTAGAAATACGCTTTCTATAGGTTGGAATGGATACATTTATGATTGTGATTTTAATCAGATGCTAGATTTAACAGTATCTAGCCCGGTCAAGCATATTAAAGACTTCGATATACAATCACTCTCCTCTCGCGAAATTGTACTGAATCAGCATTGCTATGGCTGTACTGCAGGTGCGGGGTCCGGCTGTGGCGGAACTACCATTTAAATTTAACTACCTTACTTGGCTATATAGAAATATTATTTGCAGCTAACTTTTATTTCTATCCACTTATTTAATTTTTAGAAAAATGAGATTAAAACCATACGAACAGAGATGGGGTCCTTCCATTGGTCGTTTTCAGTTCATTACACAAGACTTACCTGATTTTTCACATGTACAACAAGTTCAGGCTGCATGTGCAGCGGGCGTAAAATGGGTTCAACTTAGGGTAAAAAATCAGCCTACAGAAGAGTGGCTAAAAATAGCTACAGAGGCTCAAAAAGTATGTCGAAAGCACGGAGCTACTTATATTATCAATGACAATGTAAGTATTGCAAAAATTATCAAAGCAGACGGGATACATCTTGGCAAAACGGATATGCACCCGGCCCAAGCAAGGGCAATTTTGGGAAGAAAAGCACTGATTGGAGGTACGGCAAATACTTTTGAAGATATCCAGCGACTTGCAGAGTTCCGAGTTGATTATATCGGTTTAGGTCCTTTACGATTTACTCCCACGAAGTCAAATCTTAGTCCGGAATTGGGCATTGAGGGCTATCACCAAATTATGACGCAGGTTAAGGGTGAGGGGATTTGGATTCCAATCGTTGCCATAGGGGGAGTGGTACTCTCCGACCTATTGGTTTTACCTCAAACCCAAGTACATGGAATAGCGGTTACTTCGGCTATTACCCAAAGCGAAGACCCCGCAGCGACATTGGCTCAATGGGTCAAAGTAATGCAGAAAGCCTCCTTCTAACCATAAATATCTTAGAGGTTTGCTCTTGTTAATTCTGCCATCTACCCTTATGGGTGTTTAAGTGTAACAATACCCACAAGGGTAGTTGAGAGAGAGCGTGTCGTCATGTTGAGCGAAACAAAACATCACACTTGGCATAACCTCTCTCTTACGGTTATTACGCTTGTGGGTGCAAGTAATTTACAAAGAATAACTACCCCTTCGGGGCTATGTTTGCTCTTTTCCGCCCTTATTGATGTTTAACCTACAAGGGTAAAGCATCTCCTAATCATCAAAATATGGGTTTAATTTCTTTTAAAATCTCTGTCAAGATTTTTTGCAATTCGGTTTTTTCGATAAGCTGCAATAGGTCAGGGGCAGAGTAAATAAGTTTAGTTCCAAGTCTTTGAGGCTCTTTGGTAAATCCAAGAGAGGGAGCGAATAGCACTCCAAGCGGGAGTGTCATATCAGAAATATCCCATTCTATTGCTCCGGTGGGATACACTCCAAAATTTATGTATCCTACCGGAATACCACTTTCAATGATAAACTCCCGAAGTGCAATCATCAACATTCGATTGGTAAAAGCAGCTTCTGAAACAATCACAAAGAATTTGGTATTTGCTTTACTTTTCCACGTAATTTTTGTTTCTCCTTGGAATGGATTTTTTGGAGGCTTGTTTTCAATATTTTTTGAGACTTCTGAAGAGTCCATCTCTTGATTGATTGGTCTCAAAGTTTTCGATACGGGATAATCTTTTTTTTCTTCTTTGGGCGTTTCAATAATTTGGGGGTCAGGGACGGAGAATATTTCTGGAGTATCCTCTACGGCAGGATATTTTACAATATTCTGAAACGAATCCCCGGGTAGAAACAAAAAATAGCTACCATAAAGGAGTTTTACATTATGTGGAGAATGAAGAAACATAACGCAAATATAGGCAATTTAGATAAGCCAAAACACTAAATGATATTTTATATTTTTCCTTTTCCGAAAGTCAGTACAATAGCTGGAAGGAAAAACAGATTACTAAACATCGCAATCAATAAAGTACCTCCAATAAGGTATCCCATTGCTTGTGTCCCCCCAAATGATGAAGCCACAAAGATAATAAATCCAAAGAAGAGAATGGAAGAAGTATATATCATACTCAATCCCGTATTATCGTAGGTTGCCGTTACCGCCTCGGAAACATCAAGCCCGTTTCTCCGATGAGTCCGGTATGCGGTAAGGAAGTGAATCGTATTATCAATAGAGATACCAAAAACTGTACTAAATATTAGGGCGGTAGAGGGCTTCAAAGAAATACCCACTAACCCCATAAATCCTGCAACCATGAGCAGTGGTAGTATATTCGGAATAATGCTTAGCATAACCCCTCTAAATGTACGGAAAAGTAACCACATCAAAAATCCGATGAGAAATAGGGTTGTAAGCAGGCTTTGAACAAGGTTAATGACAAGATATTCATTCCCCTTGATATAAATTCTTGTTGTGCCGGTAATATCAATCTTGTAGCCGCTTCCGGAAAAAACCGAGTCAATATCTTTTTGTAATCCCGTAATAATTTCTTTCATCTTGGCAGAGCCAACATCTCTAATGTTCCCGGAGATACGAGTCTTTTGATTCAGAGAATCTGTCAAGGATTTGGAGAAAGTACCCGCATTAATTTTGGCATTGCTTACATAAATCCCAATAAAATTAAACTCTGTTTTGGAGGGGAGTTCGTATTCTTCAGATGCCCCCCCATTAAAAGCCTGCCGGGCAAACTTTGCGAAGTCTGCTATACTAAGGGTCTTTGAAATCTCAGGATATTTTTTCATAGAATCTTGGAGTGCTGCTACGTTTTCAATTAATCTTAATTTCTGTACTCCTTTTTTCTTTTTGGTATCAATGAGGATTTCAAAAGGCATAACGCCTTTAAATCGGTCTTCCATATATTGCATATCTTGTATCATTCGGCTTCCCTTCGGAATATCATCAGCCATTTTTGAGACTACCTCTATTTTGGTTATTCCCCATATAGAAGTAACAAAAATGAGGAAGACAATCACATATATTCCTCTACGATTGTTTTGCACAAGGTGGTCAGTCTTGGTAAGAATCCAATTTGTCCTTTTATTATCAAGATGTTTAAGTTCTTTTTCGGTTGGCTCTGGTAGGTAGCTAAAAAAAATCGTTATCAAAAAGATAGAGATAAAAAAAGCGGCTGTTACGGTTAATCCGGCTACGATTCCAAACTCTTTCAGAATCGCAATATCTGTAATCCCGGTTGCTCCCAATCCAATGACCGTAGTAGCATTCACCATTACTGTCGCAATTCCAATACGGACCACCATCTGCGTAAGGGCTTCTAATTTATTACGGCAAATTGCATATTCATGATGGTATTTGGTAATAAAATATACACAATTAGGTATCCCTACTACGGTAATAAGTGCAGGAATAATCCCCGTAACCATTGTCATTTTATAGCCAAGCATTCCCTGAATCCCCAATGCCCATGCGATAATGACTCCCACAATGATCAAGGGGTATAGTACTGAAACCCACGACCGAAAGATTATCCACAAAATTAAGGCAGTAATTAAAATTGCCAGAAACAAGAATAGTACTACCTCCTTTAATAGTATATTAAAAAGGGTAGCTCTTAGTACAGGCAATCCAGCATAGGCTAATTTAGTATTATATTTGGCTTCAAAGGCGGCTCCTAATTTTTGTACTTCATCAAAAATCACGAGTCTTTGTTTAGAATCTAAAGCCGAAGGGGTCATACTGACCGCAATGACGGAAGTTTTGGCATCTTCTGACAATACCAATCCTTTATAGAAAGGCAAACCCAATAAAGCACGAGCAAGGCTATCCGCTTCTTGCTGGGTTTCAGGTTTTCTTTTTACGATTCTTTCTACAGCAAACTTTTCAGACGAATCTACTTTAATCACATTTATGAGGTGAGTTAAGCTCAATACGCCTTCCACTCCTTCGATTTTTTTACATTCTTCGGTAAGGTCATATAACCCCTGAAAGAATGCCAATTGATGAAGGTCGCCGTCCACCCCAATAATAATCACATTACCGTCCTCCCCAAATTCCTGCTTAAACTTTACGTATGTTTTATAGTCCTCGTCAGAAGGAGGGACTATCTTCCCGTAATCCATCGCAAAATCTAATTTTGCAAAAGATATCATTACAGCAGTAACCAGCGCAAACGCAACCAAAATAGAAACCCGGTACGAAAGAATAAATTTAACTAAACCCAACCAAAAATTTTTCATCTACTCATTTTTATTACAACGAATCGGAAAATTCCTTTCCATAAAATCAGATAAAGCCAGAGATACTCTCAGACTAAAAAAGTTTAATGCTACTCTAATGTATATTCTTCTCCGCTCGGAAAGCTAATCCGAATTACTCCATGAGAAGCATTATAATAAAGTCTTGACTCCTTGACAGAATCAGCCACAGGTACCATAATTTTTTTGAGTATAACGTCTTGATACGTTCTTCCAGCTATAGTTATCTCTGAAAAACATTCAGTATTTGAATCGGAACAAGTTCCATAAGGAGAGGGGAATCCGTATAATAATCCGTTGATACTCACCGCTAGCTTCCCCCTATATGTCGGCTGATTCAACTGCTCTACGGTTCCCGGCATAGCCATATTCACTATGATATTCAATGGAGGATTGTCGCAGGCAATTTCTGCACTTAATCTTTCTACCTCAAAGAACCGGCAACCCTTTGAGTCTAAGGGTACTTCTTCCTTAGTCTTTGAAACTACCAAAACCGTACACTTCGCAAGTGCGAAAGCATCATCTCTAAACCGTACAATTTGAGATTGAGAATAGGGAACAACAGCAATGTCGTCTGTTTTGAGAGAAAACTTTCCTTCTTGGTGCCTAGAACAACAAGAAGATATCATCAGGCTCAATATTAATAATAATGTCAAACTAACCTTTTCCATATCAATAAAAAAATCATTGTTTCCTCTCAAGGGTGCAAAATTAACCTTTTTTTATCATACTCAATGAGATTTTCTCCTATCAGTAAAAAATACAAC
>CAUJFT010000097.1 GCA_963169475.1 Bacteroidota bacterium
CAAAACACATGCCTCCAAAAGTGGGGTTACGCATTTTACCAGTAAAAATGAAGTAGCTTGTATTGAAAATCTAAAAAAACTATTAAGCTATATCCCTCAAAATTGTGAAGAAGAAGCACCGGAAGTAGCTTGTACCCAAGACCCCAATGCCTTAAATCCTGCACTCAATACCCTGATTCCAGATAACCCTAATCACCCCTACGATATAAAGGACGCAATAGAAGGAATTGTAGATACCGATTCATTTTTTGAAGTCCATAAGGATTTTGCAGAAAATATTGTAGTAGGGTTTGCGCGCCTGAATGGAAAAAGTATCGGTATCGTAGCCAATCAACCGGCAGTACTCGCAGGAGTATTAGACATCAATGCGTCGTCCAAAGCTGCACGATTTGTTCGGTTTTGTGATTGCTTTAATATCCCCCTATTAGTATTAGAAGATGTTCCCGGATTTCTGCCCGGAACAGACCAAGAATGGAATGGTATTATCAGCAATGGAGCAAAACTACTCTACGCCTTTTCAGAAGCCACAGTGCCAAGAATCACCGTCATTACCCGTAAAGCCTACGGGGGAGCTTATGATGTAATGAACTCCAAACATATAGGTGCAGACATGAGCTACGCTTGGCCAAGTGCGGAGATTGCAGTAATGGGAGCAAAAGGAGCCGCCGAGATTATCTTTAAAAGGGAAATTTCTACTGCCGAAGACCCCGAAGCCAAGCTCCAAGAAAAAGTAGCAGAATATACCCGCAAATTTGCCAATCCTTACCGCGCAGCAAATAGTGGAATTATAGATGAAGTGATATACCCCGAAGAGACCCGCCGCAAATTAATTCGCGCATTTGAAATGCTACAAAATAAGATAGATGTATTGCCTAAAAAGAAACACGGGAATATTCCGCTATAAAACTATCATACTATCAAGCCCCTGTAGCAAGGAGAAAAGGATTTGCTTTTTCTCTCTTTTGATATATTTCTTTTGGTTATCCCTCCCAAAAAATATCCGCGGCATAGTAATTCTAAAAATATTGGTAGAGCAAACCGAAAATTATGAGAAACACATTGTGGTGAAGTCTTCCAATCCTGAAAGCAGCCGTTGAGGAAAAAGTAAGTGAATGAAAGTTCGCGCCTGCAATCAATAAGAGAAAGCGTATCAAATTTTGGGTGAATATTCCTTTTTATTTTTAAATAAACAAAAAAAAACAAGTAGTTGATTATCAATACATTAAACACCATTAAAACCTTAACAAATAATTAACACTTAATCAATAACCTAATAATCAATTATTTAACAAAAAAGCCATGAATTACTGTAAACTTTTTTAATCCTAATCTCGTTAAGTTCAACGTAAAACAAGATAGACAAGTAATACAGAAAATGTAGTATTTCAATTGAGGAGAAGAAAGGTCTATACGCTACATTTCTTAATAAAGCCGATAAATTATTTAGAACTTCTTTTATGTTAAATAAACTGATAGCAATCGTCATAAGTCTCAGTTACCTGCTTACGTCTTCCCAGACTTTGCAAAACGAGTGCTACGATGGATTTTGTTTATCAGCCGTTGGGGTCTCACACTCCGGTAAAGTTGATGTTTATGCCTCTCCTACTTTATCTAAATCCACTTCTACTATACAAGAGGTTTGGGCAGAAAGTAAGATTGAAGATAATGAAGATAAAACAAGTTGGCAACCTAATGTATCTAATGATTTTGCCTCCTTTTTCTACGCTCTTCCTGTCTATTTTATCCATTTCAGAATAAGCTCACTTTATTCCGAAGCCCACCCCTACAACATTCCTATCCATCTTTTATTCCGAAACCTCCGGAATTGAATACCCGTTTTCGATTTTTGTACCCGTTTTTCTGCTCGTAGTAAAATGTAATTAGGTATCGTTGCATTATGTTTCCAAGAAATAGATTTTAGCTTGCGACTCATTGCAGAATCGTACTTATTATAGGGTATAAAATTCGGGCATTAATTAAACCTCATCATTAGCACACCAATATAACATTGTATTGTTTAGGTATTGTTGGGTTTACTTCTTCTATCTACTATTCTTAGAACAGCCCCTTGGGGTTTCAAGAAAGCCCTTAACAAATAAGGGGAATCACCACTAAATTACTATTTATACCAAGATTAAAATAATTTGCAGGATTGATTATCTTAATTGTTCGAGATTTTATCTATCGTTTTTTGCAAATCAATTTATAGTTGGCATATCTAATCTTAGTTAAGTAGGATAATCCGGACGTTCTCTTTTTTGTTCAGGTATCCTATATTATCCCAAAGTATTAAAAAAAATCAAAAAATGTATCATTCTAAAGATAAATTTAACGAAACGGAGGTTTTGCATACATTAGTGCATTATTTACCTTCTCAAGCACCCCTAAAAGATTTTGTTCACCATAATACCCTCCATGCGTTTCAGCATGATTCATTCTACAAAGCAATCGTAACAGCGACAGAAGTATTTGGCTACAAAACAACGCTTAGTATTGATGAATTTCGGGAGTTGTATCAATCAGGAACGATTGAACAGACCTATTTTAATCGTAAGCTTAAAGCCCTAAAAGGTACAGATTTTCAGAGTTGGAAGCAAAAATTACTTACGTCCGATTACAGCAGCAAACCGCAATCAAGAGTCGGGCAGCTTAGGGCTAATTGGAAAAGCGAATACCGTATTGACCTTGACTTACTAACCCAGCCTGCTCTTTTCAGGGTTTTGTGTAGTTATTTAGACCAAGGGATAGCAATATGGAAGTTTCCGGTTCATCATCAAGGTTTTCTTACCTCCATTCGCGAGATGGAAAAAAATGCCTTTGTCAGTTTTTTTAAAACTAAACGCGCAAAAAATCTCCTTTTCAGCGAAACAGACCTTAGCCCTCTGCTTAAAATAATTGTCGGGGACGAGGCTTTATATGCTCAATACCTTTTTGACCAACAATTTGGGCATCCGGGTTGGTCAGGCATGGTTGCACATGTAGAAATGAACCCAAATAGCTTGATTGACCCCAAAACAATTTCGTTAAAAGACATGATATTCTTTGAATTACTCATGGAAATTGACGCATTAGATAATAAATTTGGGGAAAATTGGGCACCTCTGGCTTTGAGAGCAAAAGCCGTAACTCCATTAGACCAAAAAGTAGTCCTCACAGAAGCTGATGAAGTCCGGAAATTATGGCAGGAGATTTACGAATGGAGCTACTATGACCAAGTAC
>CAUJFT010000098.1 GCA_963169475.1 Bacteroidota bacterium
AGCTAATAATTTATCCGAAAAAGGAATTGTCCACCATTTATTTTTAGCGTCCCAAGACCAAAAAGGCATTTTTTTGATGACGGCAGTCAGCATTTTGTTAAAACCAAAAAGCAGTTTGAGCCTTCCTTGTCGGGTTTTGATTTTGGTTGCTTTTATCATAGAGACTTGCGTTTATTTTTATTTTTTCGAGTAATAAACGCAATAAACTAATTCTAATACCAATTATACTCTAAAAATAGGCTAAAAAAGTTGTTCAAGTAAAGACATGTATTTACCTTTTGTGGGACACTGTCTAATCAAAAAGTTATCAGCATTACCCATTTTAACTATATTTCTGCCGACCCGTCTTGGACTATTTAATTAATATAATTGGTGTAACCCGCAAATTTTACATTGTCAGAATTACAATATTTACATAATACCTCAATTATAGCCATAATAAATTTTGTTTAGTGTCCGCAATATTACAACTTTTTTTCTAAAACCCCAATTTAGGACACTACTAAATATTTTATATGTAATTATAATCTGCAAAAGAAAACATTACATTTGTAGCACTACCTTTTATTGGACTTCAACAAACAAGAGAGTGTCCATTTTCCTAAAAAGGTGCGCTTGTCTAAAAAGATGGGGATAGCCTTGTTTCTATTGGAGAACTATTGTATCCTTCTTTTCAAAACCCGATACCTCCTCTAATCGTTATAGCTAAAAAAAGTAAATGGGAATATATTCAGCAAGCCCAAATGGTAAAATAAATCTTGGCTTAATCATTAAAGGAAAGCGCGATGACGGGTATCATTTATTAGAAACCGTTTTGTATCCTGTTTTTGAAATGCAGGATAAACTTGAAATTTCAGAAAGTTCCGGAGAGGCTTCTATGGAAATTAAAGGAATAGCGATTGAGGGTAAAGTATCCGAAAACTTGTGTTTAAAGGCATATCAGATTTTGAAATCTACGTTTCCGGATTTGCCTCCGGTTAATATTTATTTGGAGAAAAACATACCCGCAGGAGCGGGATTAGGGGGTGGGTCATCTGATGCGGCTTTTACGTTAAAAGGATTAAATACTCTTTTTAGGCTTGGACTTACAGAAAAATCGCTTGCAGAGATGGGTGCTGCTTTAGGCGCAGATGTCCCTTTTTTTATTTACAACAAACCGCTACTTGCTTCCGGAATCGGAACGGAGTTTGCTCCCATCTATCTCGCCCTTGAGGAGTATCATATTAAAATCGTAACTCCAGCTATCCACTCTGCTACTGCTGCTGCTTACAAAGCCTTAGATTATACCCAATGTAACCCTATGCGTAACCTCCGCGAAATTCTTTCGCACCCGGTGAGCCAGTGGCAAAACCTTTTGGAAAATGACTTAGAAGTTCCGGTATTCCAGAGGTATCCAGCACTCGCTACCCTCAAAGAGTCTCTACTTAAAGAAGGGGCTATGTATGCTGCAATGTCTGGTAGCGGAAGTGCTGTATTTGGGCTTTTTAGAAAATAATGGTTGTAAATCTACAATTTTACCAATAAAGAACGCCAATGTAATGTTCCTATCTTGACGTAGAATAAATAAATCCCTTTCGGAATATCCGGATTAATTTCAACTTTATCGCGTTGGTAAAAAGCCTCTTCATATACCTCTTCGCCCAATATATTTTTAATTTCTATTTGAATTTCCGGATAAAACACACCCAAATCAAGCTCCAAATTGTCTAATACAGGGTTGGGAAATAACCTTGGACTACTTGTTTTACCTATCTCCTCAAAATCCGTAATTGTAGCACACGCAGAGGTATCGGTACAGCCATTTTGAGTAATTATGACGGCATAACTTCCATTTTGTATAGAGGTAAATACTTGTTGCGTTGCATTTTCTATGACACTATACCCCTCAAGGCAGTTTATCCACTGATACGTAGCTCCAGAAACCATAGAGGTAATAGCATTTCCCAAAACGGCTATGTTAGTATTTGGAGGAGGAAGTATAATAAGGTTTAGGGTAAAAGTACTATCGCACCCACCCAAACCGACGAAGGATTGAGTGAACATTGTAGATAAGGTATAAACAGAGTCTTGAAAACTATATGAACCACATGAGATAACATTTAAGATACTATCGGGATTGTTGATAAGGGTCAGGTATAGACGAACGATAGAATCACAAGATTGGAAAATAGGAAAATATTGCTCATAGACTCCGGAAACAGTATAGGTAGTTCCGTTTAGCGCATAAGAAGCACAAGAGGTGGTAATGTTCAACGTTGTTATATTTGAGACACAATCCACCAATTGGCTGAAAGAAAGCAGAGGCTCTCTTTCCAAAGACCTGATAGTAAATGTATCTAAACCTATCTCACTTCCTATATAAGCTACCTCAAAGACTTCTCCTGAATCAATGGTTTCCGAAATCTTAATTTTAATAGTATCCCGAGTAGCCATCAAGCTGTCAAGAAATACCGTTTGAAAGGTTTGATTCGGGAGTATTTTTCTAATTCTAAAAAATGTCTCTGTCAGGAAAACCGATTGGCTGTCTATATTTGCAGAAGTAATGATGTTAATCAGGTTACCTCCCTCCTCTCCAATTATTTTCAGTGGTTTAGGAATAAGTTTATCGTAGGGATTTTCTCCCTTATGTATTTTCAAATAGGTTTTTGCGAGGGAGTATCCAAGGGATAGGTAGCCGTCTTGTTCGTGATGACAATGGTCCCAGCGCATCTGTTTTCCATTGGAAGAAACTACGGCAAATATAGGAAAAGCCACCGTATCCGAATGAAGCTGATAATTTTGTATTTTCAGGGCAGCATCTATGGTATTATTGCAAGACTCTCTATGAATCTGTACAAGTACCATCGCCATTTGAGAACCATAATCTTCCGTAAGGTCATGAAAAAAAGCATATAACAGAGAATCAAACCCTAACGGGGCAATTACATCTGATTCTCCTTGATACCAAAAAAAGGCTTTGGGAGCGATTAAACGAGCTTTATTAAAACGGAATAACAATTTTCCGTATAGCGTATTAAGGTCTTGAGGAAAGGTATCATTCCGTTGATGTTGAAGGATTGTAGCCCCTCCATAAGCTCCGTTCAATACGCAAATTGGTATTTCAAGGGAGTCTCTTAGGGTTTTTGCAATCCGGAATGCTAAATTCCCCGTAGAGTGATTGGCATAATTCGTATTAGGATTTGCTATATTAAAATTTAGTCCGGGGGGCGAAGCGGGATTACTAGTATTCCCAAAGGTCAGCACATAAGGGTCGGGAGGGATATAAGCATTAGTCCCTCCCATTTGGGTAGGTCCCCCCACCATATTAGATTGTCCATTGCATAAAATACTTATTCCGCAAGCAATAGAGTCTGCTGTGTAACTATACGCTCCGATTTGAAAGAGTGTTTTGTACATCGCCAACTCGCCGTGTATAGCTATAGGAAACGAAACAAAGGCACTATCTCCTGAAAATGAAATAGGGGTTTCTATTGTATCAATAGGAATAGCATTTTTAAATAAAAGAATACGGGCAAGTGCCGGCGGGTTTGCAGCCGTGCATCTGGCAAGCCCATAGAAATACACTAAGCCGGTATCAGCGGTATTCATCTCATAAAAATGATGCTTTAGTCCGGGTCGCTCGTACCAATCCATCGTTA
>CAUJFT010000099.1 GCA_963169475.1 Bacteroidota bacterium
GTTTTACCTAATTATGATAAAGAAAAAGTATATCCCTCCAATGTGAAAAAAATCGTACAATGGTACGAAATCTTGATTCAGCATGGAGTATTATTAGAGGTAGAAGAAAAAAACAATACAAATAAACAAGAAGAAGCTACCGAAGTCGAATAAATATCTCTTGTACCTTATAAATTAGATTATTATTATGGGTTTCAAAGCTGGAATTGTAGGGTTACCTAACGTAGGGAAGTCCACACTATTTAACTCTCTTTCAAATGCAAAGGCGGTTTCTGCCAATTTTCCTTTTTGTACCATTGAGCCAAATATCGGAATGGTAGCGGTTCCTGACGCAAGGCTTGATAAGCTCAAAGAGTTAGTGAAGCCCCAAAATGTAGTACCTGCCGTAGTGAAAATCGTAGATATTGCCGGTTTAGTAAAAGGCGCAAGTAAAGGAGAAGGTCTCGGAAACAAGTTCCTTGCAAATATTAGAGAGTGTGAAGCCGTCATACATGTACTTCGCTGCTTTAAAGATGACAATATTGTCCATGTAGAAAATAGCATTGACCCTATTCGGGATAAAGAAATCATTGATACAGAACTACAACTAAAAGACCTTGAATCTTTGGAAAAAAAACTGGAGAATACCAAAAAAATGTCCAAAGGAGGAAATAAAGATGCCCTCAAACAGATAGAGGTAATTCAAAAATTCATTGATTTTTTGGGGCAAGGTAAAAACCTACGCTTAATGGAGGCTTCCGAAGAAGAATGGGAAGTAATCAATGACGTAGGCGTTTTAACCGCAAAGCCGGTACTCTATGTGTGTAATGTGGACCAAGATAGCCTCATTAACGGAAACGAATATATAGAAAGAGTCCGTAAAGACGTTTCGGTAGAAAAAGCAGAGGTCATCGTGATTTCGGCCTTATTTGAAGAGCAGCTTGCAGAGTTTGAGGATATGGAGGAAAAAATGATATTCTTAGAAAGCTATGGGCTAAAAGAACCCGGGCTATCTCAAGTAATCAGAGCCGCCTATCAACTTCTCGACTTACAAACCTATTTTACCGCAGGGGTAAAGGAAGTAAGAGCGTGGACTATCCGCAAAAATACCAAAGCCCCTCAAGCCGCTGGCGTGATTCACTCTGATTTTGAAAGAGGATTTATTCGAGCAGAAGTGATAAAATACGAGGACTATATCCATCATAAAACAGAGGCTGCCGTTAAGGAAGCCGGCAAAATGTCTGTTGAAGGAAAGGAATACGTGGTTCAAGACGGAGATATTATGCACTTCCGTTTCAACGTATAGCTTTGCCTCTCCATTTGTGGATTAAAAAGCCTACTTAGCTCCAATTCTATAAAAGAAAATACTTTTATGAGGAAAAGCAGAGGAAAAGCATTACGTTTAATCGCCCTACCGGCATTATTGATGCTTGTGATAGGCATTCTCTTTAGATTTTCCTCTACTTACTCATCATCTTCTGAAAATAAAAAAGCAGAGGCACGTAAAAAATTAGGGCATTTATTATTTTTTGACCGCAGACTTTCGCTCAATCAAGCAAAGTCCTGCTCTTCTTGTCATGACCCTAAATTTGCCTTTACAGACGGGTATAAAAAATCAATAGGGATACAAGGAGATGTATTAACCCGAAATTCTCAAACACTTATCAATGTAAAAGCGTTAAAATCCCTTACGTGGATTCGTCCAGAGTTACATTCCATCGAAAAACAGATGGAGATTCCCTTGTTTGGGACAAGTCCCGTAGAAATGGGAATGGACAAAAACGATAATGAGATACTTAGCCGCCTAAAAAAGGACGAACGCTACCAGAACTACTTTGCTCAAGCCTATCCCGAAGTTACAGACCCCTTTATGTGGGAATATATACAGCACGCCATCGGGGAATACCTCCGTAACTTAAATTCTTATCAGTCCAAATTCGATAAGCACACAAAAAATCCCGAAAAATATCCCTTCACTAAATCCGAGACAAAAGGAATGGCATTATTTTTCTCTGAAGAACTAAAATGCGGCGTATGTCACCCTCCTCCTCATTTTACCCTTGCAGCAAATTTCAACCTTGATACCGATACATTTTATAATAATATAGGACTATACAACATCGGAGGCAAAGGAGATTACCCTCCTCAAGAACAAGGGCTTTATGCTATAACCGGAAAACCCTCTGATAAAGGGCGATTCCGAATCCCGCCACTTAGAAATCTAGCCTTTACCGCGCCCTACATGCACAACGGGAGTATCTGGACATTAGAAGAAGTAATCAAGATTTTTGCAGAGGGTGGACTCAACACAGAAGAACCGCCCTATACAGGGGACGGAAGAAAAAATCCATTCAAACACCGGTTGATAACGGGTTTTTCCATTACAGCCGAGGAGCAAAGGAATCTTGCTGACTTTTTACTCACTCTAACGGACTCCAGCATATTAGTAAATCCATTATTTCAAGACCCTTTTAAGGAAAAATAAACCCGGCAACAGTATATATATCTGGATTTACTTTGCCCCATACAAGACAAAGTAAATCCAGAAAATACAATGCTAAAGACCACCTTATTTTTTAGAAGGGTATTTCCGGTATTATACCACGAGGAATTAGACCCTATTTAAAAAGTGTTTTAAGGTATAGTTATTTATAATAAAATTAAGTGTACTACATATATGGGTATAAAATCAATAAAACATGTTTGTGTAGCTTTGTGATTAAATAATAGTAAAATAAAATTACACAGAAACCACATTCTTTTGGATAGAGTATAAAATCAGATAGGCTTGATGTAATAACAATAATTTTATCTTTCAAAGAAATAAAAAATTAGGGAGCCAACATTCTAAGAATCCGGGTGAATAGGCTGGGAGCTTCGTCATTTTGTTTTGAAATTAAATCGGAATACTTGATAGCCTGCTGGTCGTATTCATCTACAAGTTTTTTGCCTTTCTTAGTAAGCGTAATCAAGACAGAGCGTCGGTCTTCTTTTGAATTTACCCTTTTAATCAGGCTCATATCTTCTATTTTATCTACCAAACTAGTAAGTGTACTGAACTTTATCGTGAATGTTTCTCCGATATGCTTCATTTTTTGGGGTCCATGCTTGTCCACATACAAGATAATCTCCATCTCTATCTCGGAGATATCATACTGATTCCTGATTTGATTTTGGTGATGCCGAAAAGAATCTCTCAAAGACATCATTTGTAGGCGAAGAAGCTCACCTGCATCATCTTGATTGGTTTGCACAAATTCATTTGCCATAACTTTAAAATAATTAGAGGTTGATATAATTATATGATTAACTCAAACGCAAAGATATACAAAAAAATAATACACTATATAAATATGTAGTAAATTTATTTATTTTTTTAAAAAAAATATAAAATGAATGAAACTACCTACCCAAATGTACGGAAAAGGGGAGTATAAAGTAACGATTTTATAAAAATCTCCCTTTCTTAAATCTTTTACAAATAACAATAAGGCAATACTTGGGATTTTTTGGATACGGAGTTAAAACCGAATATTATAATATATTTTACATGATTGGGCTGATATTTTTTGCCTACAAGGGCGGGAGGGGTTGTTTGTGGGGTTTCGCTTTGACTCAATATGACAGAGGCATAGCCTCTATAGTGCCAATAATTTGCCATAATACTTATCCTAAAAAAATAAGGGTTTTCGTCAAAAATGTGTATCTTGCAAAGGTATTTAAATCTGTAAAAATTATGAAAAAGAGTTTGTGTCTGCTACTTGTTTTATTGATGGCTTTGAGTATA
>CAUJFT010000100.1 GCA_963169475.1 Bacteroidota bacterium
AATACCCATCAATAATGCTATTAGAAAGTGAGGTGTTTTTTCAGTGAATAGCTTTAGGGATAGCGGGCGGCTTAAGTAGTAATCTATTAGAAGTAAAACAACCGGAAAAACCACTGCAGCCGGCTTTGAGAGTAGGGAAGCAGCGAATAAAAACAGGGCGTAAAGCAAATGTTTTATCCCGCCTCCCTTGCAATATTTTACGTAACAGATGAGTCCCCATAAGAAAAAGAAAGTGTATAGTACGTCTTTTCTTTCTGTAATCCACGCTACTGATTCAACATGAACGGGGTGAATCCCAAACAAAATCGCAGTGATAAATGATGCCCACTGTTTGCCATTTGTCAAGGTTAGGATAAAGTAAAAAATAAGGACTGTATTAAGAAGGTGAAGTATGATATTAAGGGCGTGATATGAGCTTGCTTTTTCGCCTGAAATGGCATAGTTTAGGGCAAGAGAAAGCATAGTGAGCGGGTGGTAGTTACCCTGAACAGGTTTGGTTAATAAGGCTTTCAGGTTTGAAAAACTCCGAATATCAGTGTTATTATAAACGTAGTCTCCATCGTCCCAATTCACATAATCGGCTTGGAAAGAAGGGACATACATAAGAAAGGTTAGTAGGAGGGTGATAGACAACATCCAAAACTCTGTGCTGAACTGAAAATTTGTACCAGAAAGGGTGGGGGTAGGCTGGATTTTGCTTGATTGCTTTCCTTGATTTTTGATATTCTTTACTGTTTTAGCCATCACGTTATTTTTCGTAGATATTTAGTTATTATTTTTCGTAGATATTTAGTTAGGATTGTTTGAATCATTAAAAGAGACAGAAAGCGACTATATTTCCCAAGAAACATGGGTGTTTTCTGCCAATAGGCGGCAATTTATAGAGGAATTAGTTCTTGTGCAAATAAATTGTAAATAGGGCTGGACTAAACGCATTAAGAATTTTAGTACCCGTCCCGTCCCGTTACATCGTAATGATTATTTTTAAGACCAAAGTAGTTTTTGGAGTTATTGCTACTTTGCGGGAGATTCTGTATCCTGATAGGGCAAATATTTCTGCTTTTTTATCTTCAAAAATCAAGGCATTTTCTTTTTCAAAAGGAGAAAACTTTTCATCTGTTATAATATCTGATATTTTTTTTCTTCCTTTCATTCCAAAGGGGGGCATCATATCTCCCGTTTTCTTGGGGCGAATCGTTAAAGGAAAAAATATTTTTTCAGAATCTATATGAAAAACGTTTTTACTCTTAAAGTCCAGATTCTCTTTATAGGGGTGGATAAATATCACCTTATAATATCCGATTTGTATCCTTTTCTCTCCTTCAAAAAAAGGAATTGTTATTGCCTCAAAACCTTCAAGAATATTTATAATTTCCAATCCTTCACGGCTACGAATGATTTTTTTATTTTCGGGCAGAACGACAAATTTACCTATTTCACTATTTCCAAGTGCCATCACTTCCGTAAGGAGATTTCCATGAATATTGTGTTTTTGAGCAAAAATCTGAATCAGCAAAGGCAGAAGTGCTATTCCGTAGATGGAAATAAAGGGTTCAAATTTTAATATAGCTACCTCCTCTGTAAAACGAGCTAATACTGCTTCAATCAGTTTTATTTGTAAATGGTAATGATTAATTTTCCTTTGGAGCGTTTGTTCTATGGAGGGATTTATTTCCTTAATAACCGGTAAAATTTGATTTCGGATTTTATTTCTGTGATAATCAGACTTTAGATTAGAGCTATCTGTACAGAAACTTTGGTTAATTTCTGCTAATGCCCCCTCTATCTCATTGCGCGAGCTTTCTATTAGCGGACGTATAAATTTTCCTCTTTGAGAAGGGATTCCTTTGATAATTTCTGGCGAAAACCCTTTGAGAAAAGAAAATAATAGCGTTTCGGTCTGGTCAGAAAGATGATGAGCAGTAATACAATAGTCGTATTTTTCCGAATAAAGTAATCTCTCAAAAAAATCATATCTTAATTTTCTTGCTAAAATTTGAACAGAATCGGCGGAATTATTCAAGTTAGCCTTTGTATCAAATCGGATATAATGAGCAGGGATATTATGAGAGGTGGCAAAATCCTTTACAAATTCTTCTTCTTTATCCGATTCTTCTCCTCTCAACTGATAATTACAATGCGCAATCGCAATCCTATATCCCAAATCTAAAAGGATTCTTGTTATCAAAACAGAATCGCCCCCCCCACTTACAGCGACAAGGAGTTTACTGTCTTTATTAATTTTCCATTGAGAAAACAAATTTCTAACAGAATCCTTTATTTTGAGGTAAGCATTCATTGTCAAATAGCCTTATACGACCGGAATTTGAACCGCTAAATCACTTTCAACCCGAAGGTTGTCAATAATAAAACGCTGTCTATCGGGTGTGTTTTTACCCATATAATATTCAAGGAGGTTTTCGATAGAAGTACTCATTTGAATCATTACCGGCTGAAGTCGAATATCATCACCGATGAACATTCCAAATTCGTCTGGAGAGATTTCGCCTAATCCTTTGAATCGGGTAATTTCCGGTTTTCCCCCTAAGGTTCGGATTGCATTTTGTTTTTCCTCTTCTGAATAACAGTAAAAAGTTTTTTGTTTATTTCTAACCCTAAAAAGCGGCGTTTCGAGGATATAGAGATGTCCACTTTTCACCAAATCGGGGAAAAATTGAAGAAAAAAAGTAAGCAATAGCAAGCGAATGTGCATTCCGTCCACATCGGCATCGGTTGCTATCACTACGTTATTATACCTTAATCCTTCCAAGCCATCTTCAATATTGAGGGCATGTTGAAGAAGATTAAACTCTTCATTTTCATAGACAACCTTCTTAGTAAGTCCAAAGCAATTTAGCGGTTTTCCTCTAAGGCTA
>CAUJFT010000101.1 GCA_963169475.1 Bacteroidota bacterium
CCACAAAAGTTATATTTTTACGCCCATGAGTTATTGAAAATTTATGAAAACATTCGAAATAGTCCCTGCAAATGAATTTCTTCGCTCTATAAATGAAATGTTTATGAAGTATAAAGCTACGGCAGAAAAAACATTTGCTCAATTAGATACCCCTGATTTTTATTTTCACACAGCAGGAGAGAGTAACTCTATTGCTATAATTATACAACATATTTCTGGAAACCTTAAATCTAGATTTACCGACTTTCTAACCTCTGACGGAGAGAAGTCCGACCGATGTAGGGACAAAGAGTTCGAGGAAGTCTTACTATCTAAGGAAGAACTGCTTCGCCAATGGGAGGACGGGTTTATGGTATTACACAAGGAATTAAGTGAATTAAACGAAGGTGATTTTAGTAGAATTATCTTGATTAGAAATGAACCACACTCTGTACCAGAAGCCTTGGTCAGAAGTCTTGCACATATTTCATACCATATAGGACAGATTGTTTATATAGCAAAATGTATTAAGGGAGAGGAATGGAAAACGCTCAGCATTCCCAAAGGGAAATCGGAAGAATTTAACCGAAAAGTAAAAAAGAAAAAATAGTATTCTAATATAAATTTGTAGATTAAATATCGAAAAGGTTATTGGTTTTTTAGGGAATTTTCCATTTTTAGGAGCCTTCCAGAAATATCTTGATGTTTATTTTCAAGAATTTGGGTCTGATCTGCCTCATTCTGCATCATCGCGTCAAACCCAACAAAATTTCCATCTATTTTTTGTTTAATGATACGTATATAATTTCGGAGTTTTTCTTCTAGCTCTTCCTGAAGTTTTTTCCTTCCGTTCGCAGTTTCTACTCGAAAATTTTTGAGAACTTTACCTCTATTAATCCCAATGGTAAATCCGGCAAAAAGTAACCCCACTGCTGCAATTACTCCTCCTGTAATGTCTAACACAGCAACCTTAGTTACCGCAGCAAGTACAACCCCAATTACAGCAAGTCCGCTACCCGTTACAATATTTGGAGTGAGCGATTTGCCATCTTCAAAAATATCTGCTCCCGTAAAATTCTCTGACCCATTCATAAAGCGCGCAAATGCTTCTTGTAGCTCTTTGAGAATATTACTTCTTTTTTCAGCTATATCCTCAAATATCTCATTATCGTGTTTAAGTATCGTTTGACTCCCCTTAATTTTTAGGTCAATGATTTTTGCCATTTGCTGAATACTCTCTGCAAGGTCATTAATTCCTTCGCCTAAACGTTGGCGTAAGGAATGATTCAATTCACTTTCGAGGTCTTTTACGAAATTAGCAAACCATTCCTTAGAAGAGGCTTCCTTAGAAAAAAGCGAGACAAAACTTCTTTTCACCAATGAAAAAACCGAAAGCCCTTCCTCTAACTCCCGCTCCTTTTTCATCATGATTTTATCATACCCACCGAGTAGTGTTTCTAATAGAATATCCACTTGGTGATTGGATTTTAGCTCTTGTTGTTTTAGCGTTTGACGAATATCCTCTCTAAAGGTAGTGTCCAAGCGATATTGCTCCTTCCGCAACCGGATACCTTTATCTATTCTTTCCGAGATATTGATTCCGGTTTCTACATTATTTCTAAGCTTTAATATCGGTGATTTCCCGCCGGTGATATTTTCTTGTATATATTCCCTTATTTCAGAAAACCCGCTTTTATGGCTTTCTCCTTCTATTTCATTTTTGGCAGAAACCGAAAAAATAATCGGGTGAATCACTCCTTTTTTTATAGCAAAATCTCTTACTCCTTGTACATTAATTTCAAGGTCAGATGCCGGCAGGAGGTCTTTTTGTTGCAGTACAAAAATAATTTTTTTGCGCCAATCTTGATGAATATATTGGAAAAAATCCCAAGCCGACTGACGATAAGGGTTTTTGGCTTCAAACACAAATACTATCAAATCCGAAGCAGGGATAAATTGCTCCGTAATTTCTTGATGTTTTTCAATGATAGTATTAGTACCCGGAGTATCTACAATCGCAATTTCTTTTAGAATGTCTATGGGATAAAACAATTGTTTCAAATAGGGGTTGATTACTTGGGTATGCTCACGGGTATCAAACATAATTTGCTGAATCGTGTCAGTACAAGGAGCGGGCGAAACCTTGCATATCTCCCGTTGGGTTTCAAGCAAAGCATTGATAAAGCTACTCTTTCCGGCTTTTACCTCACCGACAATCACAAACATAAACGGCTCATTGATACGATTGCGCAAGTCACTAACTGTTTTCGCAAGCTCCTCATTACCAATAGATACCGTAAGATGATGCAGGTCCTTGATGACCTCATCTAATTTGCCCCGAAATACTTGAATATTCTGATTAATAAGATTTTGCATACCTTATGATTTACAAGGATAAATGATTAAACCGAATCCAACACAATCCCTATAATTTGATTTTGGCTACAAAGATATAGTAACTAAGTGAAAATCACAAAACTTGGTTTATGCTCCTAACTTATCAGTAACTATTGAGTTAATTCAATAGAAATTGATATTATGCTACATAAAGATACGCTTATCTTCCTGACGGAATTAAAAGAAAATAATCATAAAATATGGTTTGATGAAAACAGGAAACGCTACGAGGCGATTCGTAAGGAATGGGTCTGTTTTATAGGGAAACTAATAGAAGCTATCGGAGAATTTGACGAAGAGGTTGTCGGTATAGAACCTGCTAAAACCTTGTTCAGAATCAATCGGGATATTCGTTTCTCAAAAGATAAATCGCCCTATAAAATCAATATAGGGGCGCATATTGCTGGTAGAAACAGCAAAGAGGTGGGTCAAGTCGGTTATTATCTCCATATAGAACCCGGAGGTAGTTTTCTGGGAGGGGGGATTTACATACCGGAGCCAGAAACCCTGAAAAAAATCAGAAACTACATAGATACAGAGGGAGAAGACCTGATGAAGGTTACTACAGACCCTCTATTTGTCAAGATTTTTGGGCAGCTAAAAGGAGATAAACTCAAAAGTACCCCCAAGGGCTATCCCAAAGAGCATATATTTTCGGATTTCCTTTCGATGAAAGATTGGTATGTACTTCATTTATTGCCTGAAAAAACCTTGTTTTCTGACGCACTACTATCCTATACAAAAGATATTTTTATGGCACAATATCCCCTAATTCAGTTTTTAAGAAAAGCGATACGTTCAGAATAAAAACTTATTTTTTATCTGTATTTGACTTGGGAATGGTAGGCAGCGGTACGGGGGGGGTATCTTTTACGGGACTAATTACAGGCTTGACGGGGGTAAGCAAATTGTTAGAAACAAACCAACCATCATCTTTTGCATTTGACTTACGTAACTCAACCACCTTTTCCTCAAAAACAAACTCCACCATATTAATCCTAAGCACAGGGTCTCTTGACCCATCTAAGGGGTACTCCACTTCACATATAAAATTTCGCGTACTTACCGGAAAATTGAACTCCTGATTAATCCCCGATTCTATAAACTTTTCCTCAAATAAATCCTCAAATTCCTTCTGAAAAGACCGAAACGTCTTGTCCTGAAAATAAACACACCGAAAAAGAGAAACCGCTTCGCGTATCCAGAAATTTTCCGTATTTTCTGCAATCCCGTTTTTAAAATAAAGCGTAAAGGTCTTATGATGCCTTTTGCATCCATCTTGGGTAATAATCAAGATTCTGTTTTTATCCATTCTTGCCGTTTCTTGCTTAGTAAAATCCAGCCATTTATGGTCCGTGAAAAAAGGATTAAATCGCGGAATAATTGGCTTAAAATCAGACTCCTTTACCTTACAGTCCTCGCTCTGTCCATATAATTCAAATCCTAAAAAAAATCCAATTATAAAAAGTATTACTTGTTTGAGCATTTTTTTTGATTAATAACAATAAAAAAATGGGCGCACCAAGTGGCTCTCTCCCTTGGATTAACCCTCAAGATTTACTTAAAGTTCAGCTCTTGAAGAAAAAGTACTAAAATAGGATTCTTCTGCTTCTACGTGTGTCTTCGTCTCTTTTGCATAAAATACAGCAAAAACAGAAGGAATAATATTACTATTTGGAAACTCCTCAAAAGTATTTTTTACTTCTAATCTTGCCTTTGAGTATTGAAAAATTTCAGACTTATTGAAGAGAAAAGACACCGCACATTTACTATAATTATGAAAAACACCTTCGTTTACCAACTTTTCTGAAGTAATCTTACCGGAAAAGTAATTATTGATTACCGCTTGTTTTCTGTTATTACAATTGATTAGATTTAGTCGTCCTAATACTTGATTCTCAAACCTGCCTGCGTTATCAAGGAGATGGATATTAATGATACCATTATTGATAATAAACCCACTTTTAAGATTTTTTATCCCTCCACTTTCAGCAGTAAAATACGTACCTAATTCTATTTCTACTTTGCCTTTTACCTCAATAATATCATTGCCAATACTTACATCACTTTGAATTATC
>CAUJFT010000102.1 GCA_963169475.1 Bacteroidota bacterium
TCTCTGGAAGTGGAAGCGTCCGTTACAGAGGCTCTCCCACATTGAACGTAAAGATTACGGGTTCCGGAGCAGTAGTAAAGATATAATTCTACTATGCTTTTAGCCCAAGCCATTGTTCAAAGGCTGCACGACATCGGGCATTAAGGCACATTGCAGCAGAAAGCATTCCTTTTCGGGCAGCAGCAATTCCAAAACGTATATCTTTTATTCCTTCGAGAGAATGGGCATCTGGATTGATAGAAATCAAGATGCCCTTTTCCATGGCATATTCAATCCACCTCCAATCTAAGTCTAAACGATAAGGATTAGCATTAAGCTCTATAGCTACTCCATTAGCGGCGCAAGCCTCTATAATGAGCTTGTGGTTTATGGGATATCCGTTTCTGGAAAGAAGCAAGCGACCAGTAGGATGTCCTAAAACTTTGGTAAACGGATTTTCTATAGCTTTTATGAGCCTTGTATTTGCCTTGATTCCGTCCATTTTTAAGTTTGAATGTACAGAAGCGATAATACAATCAAAAGTTTTTAATACTACTTGTTCATAATCCAAGCTACCGTCATTCAAAATATCAGACTCAATCCCTTTAAAAATTCGGAAAGGGGCTAAGGCTTTATTTAATTTGTCTATCTCTCTATGTTGTTCCTCTATTCGCCCTTCGGATAGCCCGTTGGCATAAAAGGCGGTTTTACTATGGTCAGAAATAACCAAATATTCATACCCTAATGATTGGCACTCTACAGCCATTTCTTTCAGGGTGTTCGCCCCGTCTGAGTAGGTTGAGTGTGCATGGACTACTCCCTTAATATCCCCTTCTTCAATCAATACGGGGATTGTACCTTCCCTTCCTTTTTTTATTTCGTCCCTTCCTTCGCGGAGTTCCGGACAAATATAAGGCAATCCAATGTTTTCATAAATCGCTTCTTCTGTGTAAACGACAGTTTCTGTTTTCAGCCCAAGTTGCGCAATATGTTCCGGTGTAGCAGTGGTGAAAAACAAGGTCTGAATAAAATTATCTGTGAAATAAATCTTCCATTTTACTCCTTTGTCGTGGTCTTTGCACTCAAATATATTTACCTCTTCTTTTTCCTCCAAAATAGAGAATATGCTCCGAAAAGCCGCAATTGCTTTTTCTCTATTTGCAGTCCCCTCTATTACTATTTCTATTATCTCAATAATCTCACATTTCCGCCGGACTTCACCGGTAAAGGCTATACGCGTATCGTTAAGATTGTTATATAACTTTTCGAGTATTTCCTCACAATAAGGGAGTATCTTTCCATAAAGGAATTTCCCTTCATTACTTTGAAAGAACTCAATGGACTGGCGAATATTTTCTTGGGTCTTTACGCCAAACCCTTTTTCTTGTGCTAATCTGTTTTCCGAACAAGCATAGTATAATTCTCCCAAGGATTCCCAACCCATTTGTAACCAGAAAAATTGAATTTTCTTAGGTCCAATTCCTTTTATTTGAAGCATCTGCTGCACCCCTACGGGAATACTTCGGGTTAGTGCCTCTAATTCCGAAGAAGTACCGGTTTCCAAAATTTCTTTTACCGCTTTTTGGGTACTACCTCCCAATCCTTGAACCTGACTTAGCAAGCCTTTTCTTACAAAAACCTCTACCGGTTCACCCAATGTCTCTATTGCCCGCGATGCGCGTTGATAAGCGGTTACTTTAAACCCATTCTCCCCTTTGATTTCTAATAAGTCTGCAGTTAGTTTTAATAACTTTGAAATTGCTTTGTTGCTCATTCCTTACTGTTTTTAATCCTGCAAAAATACAAATTCCTCTCTAATGAGACGAGAAAATAACAAATTTTAGGGAATCTTTATCCGATTAGAGATTAAAAAAGAGGGGAAATTAGGGACACTCATTTTACCTATATTAAGTACTCGTTTGAAATTAGTTTATAATATTATTTTTAATTAAAAAGCTGATAAATAGCTATTTGTGAGAACTAAGAACTCATCATTAAAAACTAAGAACTACTTATGTTCCTAATAGTATTATTTTTATCGCAATGTATTTCACTAATAAGACAAGAAATCATGTTCAATATTTCATCTTTGCTTAACGTGAGAGAGGCGATTTAGAGAATGTGATAGGGGCGTGTAATTGCATATCCCTACCTTAATGGGGGTAGATGTATGCGGTTTCGTTTGCGTGTCTCTGTTATTTACGGTTAAGTTATGAATGAGTAAAAAAAACGAATATCCTATTTTTTAGACAAATATTTGATAATCAAAAATTTTATTCAATTTTACCCTCTTAGTTTTTTGTCCAGTCATACTTAATTGCTTATACTCAATCCATAAAAAAAAGCCTTGATACAAGGCTTTTAAAAAATGTTACTCATTTATAGTTACTTCATTATCCAGAAAACCAAGAGACAATTTAGCAGAAATATATTCGCGCCCACGGTCAAATCACTTTCTAACAAGCGTAAGCTCGATTCTGTCTTTACCCGTAGTGCTTTTAGAATTTACCACTCCGTCCGAATCAATACTAGCGGGGCTTTTGTCGTGATTAAGAATTAACAACCGCTTAATTTGAAAAGCACGAGTAACCGCTAGTATCTTATTATCCTCATCGTCAGACTCGGAGCCGTGAAAGCCCGAAACATTCAGTTTAAAATCGGGATACTTATCCATAATCATTCGAATTTCTGCCACGAGAGGCAAACATTCAGGTGCGAGTTTATCCGTACCGGTTTTATATTTCAGTAATCGAGCGATTTGGCTCAGTCTATCCATATCCGGAGCTGCCACAGTAGCAACGGCTTCACTCCGAGTAACTACGGCGGGAGAAGTTTCTTTGGGACTTTCGCCCCTTACCCTTGCGATACTTTTATCAAGAGCCTTAGCCACAGCATAACGTGGCGGGCAACCTCCATCTTGTTTGGTGCCTGCTTCCTTGGGGCATCCGTCATACATATCTGCAATCCCGTCTCCGTCAGCATCTGGCAAAGAGGTGATAGGTTCTTTGTTTGCTTTATCAACAACCGCCCACTGCGGACAACCGCCATCTTCAAGGCTACCGGCTTGGTCGGGGCAACCGTCTAACTCATTGGCGATACCATCTCCGTCTTTGTCATTAGGGTCAGCAGCAGGGCGTGGTGAAGGAGTAACCGGCTTGGGTGGGTTATTAGGCTTAGGTGTGACCACTACTTTCTCCTCTGAAGGTTCTTCTATAGGGTCTTGGGTTTGGGGTTTATTTCTATTCTTAGACGAAATAACGGGTTCTTTTGCTGGCTCCTCTACTGCGGTTTTTTTATTTTTGGCCAAAGGTATATCTTCCTTGGGTTGTTTGGCAGTAGGCAAAACAAAGACTATTCCCAGAGAATGGCTCATGGGTTGCGGCCTTTCAGAAAAACGCTGACGGTACATCGTTTCCAGATTTAGGCTAATCATATCGCTTAGGCGCAAACGCATACCAAGGGCTGCCGGTAAATAGAAGTTATTGATACTTTCGGAAGTATTATATCCAATTCCTGTATAAAGGTAAGGTGCTAATCTGGCTTCTTCTTTAAGAAGCCACCCCGTATTAGACTTGATTTTAAGACCCGTATTAAAATCCATCCATAGCTGTGGAAGAAATTCTCCATTGGGTTGAGGGTAACTTACCTTAGGAACAAAAGAGGAGGTAAAAGAATAGCTTAATAATCCATTCAGATACACATTAGCCGTTAGTCTTAATCCGGGATTAAAGTTTTTGGGATTATATATTTTTCCTGAAATTACTCCCTTGTAATCTACAAAAGTAGCATCCAAGCCCGTTACAATTTTATTGGTACGAGTTTGGGCGTTCAAAGAAATAGGTAAAAAGAGAGCAATCAGCGCAAAATATCCAGCAAACTTTAACATATTGTTTATGATTTGTGATTTCCTACATAAAGTTACAAAAAATGCGCCATCTATATTATGATAGATAAAAAAAAATTTACTGTATTAGTTTATTTTTTCAAAAAAAAACCATAAATAATGATAATAGAGTAACAATCAGTTAATTAAAAAACATTTATGTTGATTTATCAAGTAGCTTCAATTTAAAATACTACAAAAATATGTAGTACTATTCTATAGAGATTTTCCGAAATATTTTCATGTTGGGTTCTTGGATTTTTGTATTATTTCCTAAGTGCGGATTAGAATGTAATATAAACCAATAATCCCACGTACTCACTACGTAGGATTATTAGCTTATTAATATTTTAACTTATGAAATGCCTAAACAATGTGCAAATTAGATATAAGACAATCTTTTAGTTTGTTTTTGAGTTCCGTTGCTTACCTCAATAATGTATATCCCTTTGGGATAATCACTAAGGTCAATCGTTTTGGAGTAAAGACCAGATGATGTTCCTATCCTTTCAAATAAAATCTCTTTACCAATAAGGTTATATACTCTAATCGTAAGATTTTCTTCGTCCTGATAATTAAACTCTATAGTTACACTTCCTGTACTTGTAGGATTAGGGAAAGCCTTAAACTCCGAAATAAAAATGGACGAGACTCCATATCCTGGACCAGGCCCAAAAGATTTGTTTCCTATAAGAACTTCCGCTCTTACCAAGGAAGCAGTAAATAGCAGTGCGAAAAGTAAAGTCCAAAATTTCATAATATTTTAGTAAATTTATTCGTCAAACAATATTTGAATTAAAAGATAAAGAATTTAAAAATATTTTTAACCCTTGTCGTTTATGGATAGTAAACGCAAAAATGTAACCAAAGTTATGGCTTTTTTTTCTATTATCCAAATTTTTTTATTTTTTTTCGTATCTTTGCAATTCGGAACGGAAATCTTTATCGCGTCAAATTTTATTTTGATGAGGAAAGTCCGGACAGCGTAGAGCATCTCGCTTCCTAACAGGAAGGCTCTTTTTTTTGGTAAATAACTAAAAGTCAATACATTTGATAAAATATGTTAAATAAATCAAAAGAGAGGGACAGCAAGTGCAACAGAAAGTAAACCGCCAAACTCCGATGTATTCTTTTTTTTTCGGGAGAATATATTTTTTTTTGAATAGATGTATGAAATATTATTGGTTGTCTATTTTTTCATACATCTACTTGCATACATCGGAACGGTAAGGGTGAAAGGGTGGGGTAAGAGCCCACCAGTATGAGGGGTAACTCTTATAGCTGGGTAAACCTCGGGAGCTGCAAGACCAAATAGGCAGGCATTCCTAAAAAAGGAATAAAGGCTGCTCGTCTGAGCCTGCGGGTAGGTTGCTTGAGGTTACGGGTGACTGTAACCCTAGATAAATGATAAAGACTTGTAATACAAGTACAGAATCCGGCTTATATTTCCGTTCCGTTTTTTTATTTTTGTAGCATTTTTAGGTAATGTTCAAAGTTTGGAATCATTTTTCTAAACCGATTTTCTTTGAAACTTACCATTAATTCGTAAAAAACTTCCATCCCTTCCTTGTAAATACCGGTTCGGGTTTTGGCATTTGCTAACCCGCAAACAAAATGAGAGGTAATATTATCAGATACATCTAAGTTTATAAGAATATCTACTTTATATTGTGCTATCTGATTCTGAATAGAAGAAGTGGGAAATCCGAGCCAATTCATTGTTTCGGGGTTTATAAACACAGAATGTGCGGAAGTTTTGAAAGATGCTGTAGATTTTTTGGTAAAATTAATTTCAAATATCGTAACGGTTACTCCTTTTGTCTTAAAGGAATCTATATAGTGATGAATATCTTTAAGGTCTTCGGGATTGCATTGATTAGCATTGATAACAAGCCCGATAGATTTTGCGTTATTTAGGCTTATAAAATCGTGTCTTATTTTTTTCCCGACTAAGGTTAGAGACTTAATCTTTCGGTTTATAAACCATGTTTTAATTTTTTCAAACATTTTATTACTGAATCATTTTTAAAAAGTCTTGTTCTGAAATAATAGAAACCCCTAATTCCGTAGCCTTTTCGACTTTGGCGGGTCCGGCATCACTACCGGCTAAGAGGTAAGTCGTTTTTTTGGTAATACCGCTCTTAACTTCTCCTCCAAGTGCCGTTATTTTATCTTTAATCGCTTCTCTTGAAGCGTGTTCAAATACCCCTGAAATTACAAAACTAAACCCATTAAGGCTGCTGCCCGAAACAATGGACTCGGTTCCTTTTATGGATTTATCTTGACTAAGTTGTATACCAGCAGCCTTGAGTTTTTCTATCACTGCTATATTTTTGCCGTCTTTAAAAAAGGCAACAATAGTATTTGCCATTGTTTCTCCTATATCCTTTACAAGGGTAAGGGTATCAGATGTAGCCATGCTGAGTGCTTCCAGAGAGCCAAAATGCTTTGTTAGTTTTTTGGCAGCTACTGCTCCTACATGTCGTATGCCAAGCGCGAAAAGTACTCTTTCAAAGGGGATTTTTTTGCTCTCATCTATTGCTTTGAGAAGATTTCTTGCAGAAAGGTCACCAAATTTATCTAGGTGAATCAATTCTTCATAACGAAGGCTATACAAGTCTCCATAATTACGAATCAAGTTTTTATCAACCAGTTGGCTAATAATTTCAGTGCCTAGCCCCTCAATATTCATGGCTTTACGGTGGGCATAATGTTCAATTCTACCTTTTAGTTGAGGAGGGCAGAACTGCTCATTAGGGCAAAAGTAATTTACCTCCTTTTCTGGATTAATGAGGGTAGTTCCGCAGTCTGGACACGCTGTTATAAACATGATAGGTAAAGCGGAGGCTATCCTTTTTTCGGTAACTACTCCCGTAATTTTAGGAATAATTTCCCCTCCCTTTTCTACATAGACGGTGTCGCCGTAATACAAATCAAGTCTTTTTATTTCATCTGCATTGTGTATAGAAGCTCTTTTAACTATGGTACCCGCTAAAAGTACTGGTTTAAGGTTTGCAACGGGCGTTACCTTCCCTGTCCTTCCTACCTGAAAATCAACAGACTCAATTTCGGTAATCGCTTTTTCGGCGGGATACTTGAAGGCAATGGCCCAACGGGGAGCTTTTGCAGTATATCCAATCATTTCACGGAGAGGAATTTCGTTTACCTTGATTACAATCCCATCAATATCGTATTCGAGCCCATATCTCTTGCTTTCCCACTGATGAATATACAGAAGCACTTCTACCATATTTTTACACAAAGCCTGATTTCCACTTGTCTTAAAACCCCATTCGGCAAATCTCAATACATTTTCATAATCAGTGAGGGAATTTGCTTCGTCTGTCGCTACTTGGTAGGCAAAAAAAGTGAGCGGGCGTTTGGCTACTTCTTCGGAATTTTGAAGCTTGAGTGAGCCTGCTGTTGCATTTCTGGGATTCATCAGCCGTTCCTCTCCATTGAGTACTCTTTCTTCATTCCATTTGTCAAAATCAGTACGAAGTATCATAACTTCCCCCCTGATTTCGATAAAATCCGGAATATTTACTCCATTAAGCCGTAGGGGAATCGTTCGAATGGTTTTTACATTTGCGGTTATCTCATCTCCTCGCACTCCATCTCCTCTTGTTACTGCTCTGACTAATAATCCTTTCTCATAATGAAGACTCATAGAGACACCATCAAATTTATGCTCTATATAATATCCAAAAGTTCTGCCTTCTGCCCATTTTTTACATTGGCTATCAAAGTCTATTAGGTCTTCTTCGGAATATGAGTTACCCAAACTAAGCATGGGCTTTATATGTACAAAAGGGGGGAACTCTTTTGTAACTTGTCCGCCTACTCTCATCGTAGGAGAATCCGGCAACCGAAATTGAGGATATTGAAGTTCAAGTGCTTCTAATTCTTTCAGGAGCATGTCAAACTCATAATCAGAAATAGTAGGGTTAGCAAGTATGTAGTAGTTGTAATTATGCCGGTTAATTGTTTCGGCAAGCTGCCCTATCCTTTCCTGAATATTCCTTAATATGTCCATCTTATCCTGATTTAGGGTACAAAATTACGGTATATTTTTGGTAAAACCAATATTTTTTCAAGAATACCCCTGAAATAAAGCATTTTATAGAAAGACAACCTAAATTACCTTAAAATCGTTTGATTATGAAACAAATTCTCTGTTTCTTTGCGAAAGAAATTTAAAAGACTGATTGAAGCAAATTTATTTACTTATTTTAATATTAATATGACAAAAATCAAAACTTTCAAGAGTATTTTTCTGTTGGTTTTTGTGCTTAACTTTGGGCTATTAACGGCTCAAAATGCACAGAGAGCTTCGGCTCTGCTGCCCACGGGGGGGAAGGCAGCGATTAGTAAGAAGGCAGTTCTAAAGCCAAATCTTGCGGAGAATGCACCCGGCGTTTCTCCGCGTTCTAATGCAACGCAAAAGGTTTCCAATTTTAATACAGGAAACGGAGGCGGCATGACCCCTAATGCAATGTGGGATATCCAATTTGATTTTGGATCACTTACTAGTGAGGTAGGAGTGGTTTGGACTGGTACCGAATTTTGGGTTACTAAATGGCAAAATGCCCCGGATTCGGTTTTCACCTATGATGTAGCTGGAACCTACCTTGGTGCGTTCACTATCACGGGAATAGGGAGTGTAAGGGCTATGACTACTGACGGGACTTATGTGTACATGGCAAATAATACAAATGCTATCACCAAGGTAACGATTGCTACTCAGTTAGTTCAGGGTACTTTCAATGTACCCTTACTCGCAGGAGGCCAGACCGCTGTCCGTTGGATTACCTATGACCCTAGTGGAGCAGGTGGCTTTTGGGTAGGTAATTTTAGCACTAGTCTTACAAAAATCAATAATCCCGCGGTAGGGACAACTGCTACGGTGGACGCTGCGGCGACGATTCCTGCCGCTACACACACATTAACCGGAATGTATGGTGCTGCTTATGATGGAACAAGCCCGGGCGGTCCATATCTATGGGTAAATAATCAAGCAGACCCCCAAGGCGGTACCTCTTTGGCTATGATTGTGCAAGTCCAACTGCCTTCCGGAACATTGACAAATATTCAGCATGATGTAGATGCCGATTATGGTAGTCCGGGCGGCTCTGCCGGAGGGATTACTATTGCACAGCTTCCGGGTTATACTCAACGTTCTATGATTGCATGTAACCAAGGTGTAATCTTTGTTTCTTATGAATTAAACTTTAGCAATGCCCCTTTTACAGACATGCAAGCGGATAGCCTTGACCCTACTAATGGGTTAAGTATCTGGCCTATTTCCCAGAATGGTCCAATAAACTTTGGTGGTAAGGTACGAAATATTGGAACCGCTACCGCCAATAATGTAACGCGCTCTGTAAGAGTCTTAGACGGCGCAAATGCAGTGCTAAATACTCTTACCGGAACGGCTACTACGTTAAATGCAGGACAATCAAGCGTGGCTACTTTTGGGCCATTTACCGCTCCCGGTCAGGATATCTATACCGCTCAACTTATCACAGATGCCACGGGCGATAACAATGCCGCGAACGATACTACCCTTGCTTTATTTTTAGTAGCAGACACTACTCTTGCAAGAGATTATGCCTCTTTTGGAGCGAGTGTAAGTGCAATAGGAATTGGTGCTGCTGCTAATACGAATAAGAGATTAGGTCAAGTGATGCCTTTGACAAATGCGGCACAGCTTACTACGATTACTGCTTATTTCTCTTCTCCCTATATGGGTCAGCAAGTTTCTATGAGTGTTTACAATATGTTGGGCGGGCTTCCTAACGCTTCTCTTGGTAGTACGGCAACCTATACCTTTACCCAAATTGACCAAGATAGTGGGGTTGTGCTTACGCTTCCATTAACTTCCGGAAACTTAAACCTTCCCTCTGGAGAGTTTTTCCTTTGTGTAAACGAATTAGGGGATAGTACTTGTGGAATTGCTACTACATCATGGATTTATGCTCCAGGTAAACAATTAGTTCAATGGAGTACAATGCCTGCACCTGTGGGTTGGGTAGATATTGGAGGATTTGGTGCTAATTTTATGCGCGCATTTGTACTTCGTGCTAATTTTGGAAGTGCTTGCCTCACCCCTATTACCGCAGCCGTAACTACTACTACTACTAATTGCGGCACTTCTACGGGTTCAGCTACCGTAAATGTAACGGCGGGTACAGGTCCTTATACCTATACATGGAGCAATAATCAAACCACTCAAACGGCTACTAACCTTGGTGTAGGAAGCTATACTGTAACCGTAAATGGTCAAAACGGATGCTCCGCAGTAGTAAATGCAACCGTATCTGCCGCCCCACTCGTACTAAATATTACCCCCACTAACGCAAATTGTGGTCAAACCAATGGTAGTGCTACTGCTACGGTAACGAACTACACGGGTGCGGTAACTTACTCATGGTCTAACGGACAGAGCGGACAAAATCTTATGAATGTAGGACCTGGCACCTATACCGTAACAGCTTCAGCAGCAGCAGGATGTGTAGGGCAAGGAAGTGTAAACATCAGTTCATCAGGAGGACCTACTGTAACCGCTATGGGCGTAAACCCTAATTGTTCTGGTGATATGGGTAGCGCAACTGCAACTGCAACGGGAGGTACGGGTACACTAACCTATAGTTGGTCCAATGGGCAAACCGGAGCAAGTGCTTCAAATCTTGGGGCAGGCACCTATACTGTATTTGTTACAGATGCCAGTCAGTGTGTAAGTACCGCTTCTGTAACGATTACTCCTCCCCCCGCGCTTTCAGGAACTGCTACCGGCACAAACCCTAATTGTGCTGGTCAAACCGGACAAGCTACAGCTTCGGCGGTTGGTGGAACAGCTCCTTATACA
>CAUJFT010000103.1 GCA_963169475.1 Bacteroidota bacterium
CTGAACACCAGAGGCTGAAACCATAAATACAAAAGCATTCTGTTTATCTAAATAGGTATCGAATCCCATTGCAAATAAATCTGCATTATTTAGCCCGGCATCTCGGGTACCTAGTTCTTTCAAGATAGAATCCGGAGCAGAATCATAGAGCAAAGCCCCGATATAAATTCCCGAATTGTCGTAAAGTACCCTTACTTCTGAAGAGAAACGGGAGGACCCCCCGGGATTGGGAGAGCGTTGAATAAAGTCGGAAGCGATTGGGGTTTCTTCCCATGCACTTTCCAAAAGATATCCGTCTATCTTTATGGCTTCCCCAACTTTTATTGCTTGTATAGATTTAATATCCGAAGCAAACACTTCCGATAAGGAAAAGCTACAAAACGCGAGGCAAGTCCACATATAGGATAAAAAGTCTTTCATATCACAATTAAGATTAAGGATAAAACTATGTCAAAATTAAAAAGATTGGCAAGATTATTAGGATTGATTGCCTTGATTACAAAAGAGTTTATTTGTAATTTCTTTGCAAATCAATTGGTAATCTGCATATTTTAGCATAAGCTATCAATGAGTAGTGGAAGGTAGAGATATGTTTCAAAAAACAGAGATATTTTTCAAAAAAACAGAGGGAGAAAAATACTTTCTCCCTCTGTATAATGTAGCCGTTTAGTTTTATTTGAATGATTTAAAGGCTTTTAGCTCTTTCAATAACGATTTTTCGATATTATCGGGAGAAATATTTGCATAGTTTCCGTTTCCACGGATTGCAAGCCCTTCCAATTCTTCCCTAATTTGTTTGGTGGGTTTCCCGAAGCCAAATACAGATAAGAAGACTTGACGGTTTGCAAGTTTTCCGGCAAGTCCATTTAGCTTAGAAACCTCAAAAGCTCCATCAGTAGCCATGATTATCCGGTTATTCCCTCCTTCGATATAATGCTTTTTGGCTATATCAAAGGCTTTTTTTAATCCTTTCTTGGCGTGTGTACCCCCGCCGGCATGGATACGGTTCATGATTTGGATAATCTCATCGGCATCTTTGGAGGAGACACACTCTGCTGCTACACTTACCTGACCGGAGTACACAATCACTGAAATGTGGTCTATTGGGCGCATGTATTGAATGAGTTCAAGCAAAGTGTTTTTCAACAACGGGAGTTTGTCGGGTCGTGCCATAGAGCCGGAGGCATCTAACAAAAGAATAAGATGATTGGTCGCATATCCCTCGAAAGAATAGGGGGTTTCATCGGCAATACCGATATCATAGATAGGCAATGAAATGGGAATCGGGGCGTTTACTACAATTTTAGGTACAGCCTTTAAGTTTATCCGTGCTATCGGAGTGTTAGGGTATTTTTTTATAGGTTTAGGCGGTTCCAGAGGAAGTGGGGGAGGCAATATAGAGGGTTCCTCTAAGTCTGGAGTCAAGGAAAAGTTTACTTGATAGCTGTGTTCAAAATCAGTTTGCTCTGTGTCCAACTCCTTTTGTTCACTTGGATAGCCAGCAGATAAAGCGATAATGGTGAATTGTTTGTTCTCATTTGGGATAGTAAGGCTATATTTTCCGGAGTTTCTGGATTTAATTCTATAGGCTGTTTTTCCGGTTTTTGTATCTAAAATTAAAATATCAGCTTGTGGGATTCCTTTTCCGGTATTTTCGTCCTTTATTATCCCACTTAAAGTAACCGTTACTGTGGGTTTGATTCTTTCGTCTGCTTGGGTAAGGTCTGCAAAATAAATATCACCATCTCTTACAAAATAGGCTTCTTTTCCATCTTGTGTAAGGATAAATCCATAATCATCGTCGGGAGTATTAAATGGCGCACCGATATTAATGATTTCTCCTACCGTTCCATCTGCGGTGATTTCGGCTTTAAAAATATCTAACCCTCCAAACCCTTTGTATCCGTCAGAAGCAAAATAAATGGTTTTGCCATCTGCTGCGATAAAAACAGAACGCTCATCTCCAGAGGTTGAGACGGGTAGCTTCTGTAGATAGGTCCAACCGCTAGCCTTTTTTCTACTGATATACAAATCCATTCTCCGGTCATAATCTACCCCACAAGCAACGACAAACGTCTTGCCGTCTGGCGACATAGTCATGCCATCTGTGGCTCTGTTTTCTGTATTTATGAAAAAGTCTGTGATTCCGCCTCCCAAACCAAAGGGCTTCCCCCAGCTATTACCATTCATTCGGGCAGAATAATACGGACCTCCGTCTAATTCCCAGAAAGATTTCCAGCTTTGAAAAGTAACAGTTTTCCCGTCTGGAGAAATATTTGGTTCATCTTCTCCACTATTGGTATTAATTCCATAAGGAAGACAAGAAGGGTTCTTCCATTTTCCACCTATTTTCTGAGAGTACCAGATGTCTCCGTCATATACTCTTTGTCCTTTGTAGGTCATGTATTGATTAGACCAAGATTGCTGCCCTCTTACAGACATAAAATAGAGGTATTTACCATCTGGCGTGATAGAGAGATTGGTCTCGCGGTAGTTTGAGTTTAAGACAGTTAGGGGAGTCAGGCGGATTTTGTCCTTATGGTCAAGAATCGTTACTTTTTGAGCATAGGCTACTGTCATGTAGCAACAACTTAAAACAAATACAAAAAGGCTTCTAAAATATTCTTTCATTTTTTAATCCCAATAGTAAAGGAAATTTACGATTTTTGCCCCCAATTTGTTTAGAAAAATAAGGAATAAATAAATAAATTTCCTTATTCCGGCACAAAATTACGATTTTTGAATAGTTATTACAATTTATCCATGAATAATCTCAAAATAATTTCGGGTATTCGGCAGAAAAAGTCTTTGTTATGCGTAGGATTAGATACTGATATTCAAAAAATACCTGCCCATTTGTTGGGGTATGATGACCCCATATTTGAATTTAATCGTCAGATTATAGATGCAACAGCTCCCTTTGCAGTTGCTTGTAAAATTAATATTGCATTTTACGAATGTATGGGAAAAAAAGGCTGGGATTCTCTTGAGAAAATCTTAGCCTATATTCCCCAAGAGATATTTACGATTGCCGATGCCAAACGTGGAGATATTGGAAACACCTCTGCTATGTATGCACGGACATTTTTTGAAACCTATCGTTTTGACGGTATTACTGTTGCTCCTTACATGGGAGAGGATTCTGTGAAGCCTTTTTTAGAATACACGGATAAAACAGTATTCCTACTCGCGCTTACTTCCAATAAGGGGGCGGCTGATTTTCAGTGGTTTTCTAACGGAGAAAGAACCCTTTATCAAGCGGTAATCTCTCAATCTCTTCAATGGGAAAAAGAAACCGGAGGGACACTCGGCTATGTAGTAGGAGCAACCCGCCCTGATGATATTGCAGGAATAAGGACAATGGCACCAGATAAGTTCTTTCTCGTCCCTGGTGTGGGTGCGCAAGGAGGGGATTTGCATAGTATTTGTCAAAAGGGAAAAAATGACCAAGGAGGATTGCTTATCAATGCTTCGCGTTCTGTGATTTATGCAGGTTCAGGAGAAGACTTCGCGCTTAAATCCGCAGAAGCTGCTGCCGCTCTCCAAAAAGACACGGCTTTGTATTGTAAAGAAATATAAAGTATCCATTTTTCTTTGTAACTTTGCACCCTAAACCAAGTATAATTTTACATAATAATATGGACATTATTAAAATCACTCTGCCTGACGGGGCAGTTCGTGAATACCCCAAGGGAAGTACAGGAACCCAAATTGCTGCTGGCATTAGTGAAGGACTTGCAAGGGTCGCTATTGCGATTGAGGTAAATGGAGAAACGATAGAACTTTATCGTCCGATTTATACAGATGCGCATATCCGTATTTTTACATGGAATGACCCAGAAGGGAAGTCTGTGTTCTGGCATTCTTCCGCACATATTATGGCAGAAGCTATTCTGGAGTTTTATCCAGAAGCACTTCTTACGATTGGACCTCCAGTAGAAAATGGGTTTTATTATGACATAGATTTTCAGGGTAAATCCTTTACGCAAGATGACTTTGGTAAGATAGAGAAGCGTTTTCTTGAACTCTCTAAGAGTGGAGAAACCTTTGAGAGAAGAAGTGTTTCAAAGGCGGAAGCACTCGCTACTTATGAAGGAAATCCTTACAAAATAGAACTAATTGAAAATCTTGAAGATGGGAATATTACTTTTTATTATTCCGGAAATTTCATAGACTTATGTAGAGGTCCTCATGTACCCAATTCCAACCTCATTAAGGCAATGAAAATTATGAGCATTGCGGGAGCGTATTGGAGAGGAAATGAAAAAAACAAAATGCTTACGCGTGTGTATGGAATTTCTTTCCCTAAACAAAAAGAGTTGGAAGAGCATCTTGTACGGTTGGAGGAAGCCAAAAAAAGAGA
>CAUJFT010000104.1 GCA_963169475.1 Bacteroidota bacterium
GGGTAATGGATATGAATGACCGTAGCCTAAGAGAGATTATTATTGGAATAGGCGGCAAAGCCAATGGCGTGATGCGACAAGACGGTTTTAATATTACTGCCGCCTCGGAGATTATGGCTATTTTGTGTATGTCTAATAGCATTACAGACCTCAAAGAAAAACTTGGGAATATCCTCGTCGGCTTTACTTTTGACAATCAGCCGGTATATGCCCGTCAGCTAAAAGTACAAGAAGCCATGACTATCCTTTTAAAAGATGCGATTAAGCCCAATCTTGTTCAGACATTAGAAGGAAACCCCGCCATCATTCACGGAGGTCCTTTTGCCAATATAGCACAAGGTACGAATACAATCATCGCTACTAAAATGGGGCTTTCGTTGGGAGATTATGTAGTAACAGAGGCAGGTTTTGGGGCAGATTTAGGGGCAGAAAAATTTATGGATATTAAATGTGGGTACGGAGGGCTTGCTCCTGATGCCCTTGTAATAGTGGCAACCATTCGCGCCTTAAGGCATCACGGAGGTGCAAAACCCAACGAAATCAATATTCCTGATGTTGAAAAAGTAAAAAAAGGATTTGCTAATCTTGAAAAACACATAGAAAATTCCCGCAAATTTGGGCTAAACCCGGTCGTTGCTATTAACCATTTTGTAACAGACTCTCCGGAAGAAGTAGCACTACTCACCGAGCTTTGTAATTTGCTTGACGTAAAAGCAGTACTTAGCAAGGGTTGGGCTATGGGAGGCGAAGGGACAAAAAGCCTTGCCGAAGCAGTCGTAGGAGAAATAGAAAAAGGGGGAAATCATTTTCGCCCCCTTTATGATTGGAATAGCTCCATCAAAGCCAAAATAGAAACGATTGCCAAAGAAATATACGGAGCAGATGAGGTAGAGTATAGTACGCAGGCAATTAGCGATTTGAAAAAAATCGAAAAAATCGGATTGGGAAATCTTCCCGTTTGTATGGCAAAAACCCAAAAATCTTTTTCCGATAATGAAAAATTAATCGGTCGCCCCTCTGGATTTTCAATCACCGTTAGAGAGTTTGAGATTGCAGCCGGTGCAGGATTCATTATCCCTATTCTTGGAAATATGATGCGAATGCCAGGGCTTCCGGCTATTCCGGCTTCAGAAGATATGTTTATTGATGAAAATGGAAAAATTAGCGGATTGTCCTAACCTGATAGGGGTTATTTCGGTACATAATACAAGCGTAAAATAGCTACTGTTCGTTCCAGATTGCAGGAGTTGAGAAATTATTTTGGTACATAATACGAGTATGAACAAACATTCTTCGTTTTATCTTGTCTGCAAGATAAAACCCTGCATTGTGTTTTTTTCACTCCTTTTTAATGCCCAGTAGGCAAAGATTTATGTTTTTATTCTAATCCTTCTCCTAAGATAAATACGCACTCTTCTTTAAAAACTCGTCTATCAGTAATATGAAGCAAAAAAAATCCTCGTTTTAAAAATAATAAATGATTGATGACTTAGGTTCAAAGGATAAATACAATTATAGGCACAAAAAAGAAAGATTATTTTGACTTTTACATTTCTGTCAAACATTTAAGATTGAGCATTGGTTTTACCCTAAAATTTGGGTAAGGCTACCTAAGTCTTGTATAGGCTCTATACAAATAGATGTAGTAAAAACCTTCTGAATTTGTAAATTCTATTCATTATCTATATTAAATTAAGGCTGACGGTTTTCTATCTTCCACTTACGCCCCCAAACTGTTAGCAAACCTTATGAAAGCCGAATGGAGTAAAATAAGTTTAATTTTCTTCTTCCTTGTAGCACTCAAAGGTACCCTACTCCGGTTAGCAGCTTTTATCCCTATCTTTTTTGAGTACCAGAGCCTTATTCATGCGCATTCTCATACCGCCTTTCAGGGCTGGGTGTATCTCGCAATGTTTCCGCTTCTCATCAATGCCTTTTTGACAGAAGAGCAAATAGAAAAGGGAAAATATCTGCTACAATTTAAGCTCACTATTTTTATCGTTTTTGGCGTTTTGATTTCATTCGCACTTCAAGGCTATGGCTTATATTCTATCATTTTTTCAACCCTATTCCAACTGCTTAATTATGGGTTTATTTTTAGCTTTTTGAGGGATACAAAGAAGAACGCTACTACTACCTCAAATCTCCTTTCCATAAGATTTATAAAAACAGGGCTTTGGTATGGCTTAATATCCACAATCTTTCCTTACTGCATAGGAGTATTATCTGCCAAAGGATTAAATGGAACGGAAGCCTATCATTCATTTGTCTATGCTTTCTTGCATCTTCAAAATAACGGGTGGTTTTTATTTGTAGTATTAGGGCTGTTCTTCAACCTTTTTGAGCGGAAAAATATACCCTACAACTATCGATTTGGAACTGTTTTTTATTGGCTTATCCATATAATTACGATTCCTTCTATTACCTTATCCTTAGTAGGAATGAAGTATTCTGCTCCTTTATTGCCGATTGCCTATCTTGCCGCAGCCACTATGGGAATAGCATTAATTTATTTTATCTTGGCAATACAAGGCCACTTGATACCACTTATCCGGAAAGAGAGCGCGTGGTTTAAACTCTTTTTTTTCGCTTTCTTACTATCCTTTTTGTTGAAAACGGCTTTACAATGTCTTTCAGTTTTTTCACAATTTGAGAACTACGCATTTTTTAATAGACCTATCATATTAGCCTACTTACACCTAAGCCTCATTGGCTCAACCTCTTTTTTGTTTTTGGCTCTTCTGATAGAAAGGAAATGGTTAGCCTTGAATGAACGAACTAAAATGGGTAGTATCCTTTTACTCATAGGCTTTGTAACCACAGAACTATTATTGGTATTTGCTGGGCTTGATTTATTCCATAGTCAAATTCTTCTAATTATAGGAAGTGCAGCGATGGCTTTGGGAGTATTATCATTGATTATCAGTGGAAGTGTCAAAAACAAACAACATGCATCAACATGATTTATTTATATTAGCAAGAGTATTGCACGTTTTAGCTGTAATACTTTGGATTGGAGGGGTAGCGATGGTAACTACTGTCCTGATACCCGCCGTAAAAAGACTTGTATCCAAAGAGGAGCAAATAAAGACATTTGAACAAATAGAAGGACGATTTGCCTTACAAGCAAAAATTACCACATTGATTACAGGAATTACCGGATTTTATATGCTATATGTCCTAAATGCCTGGGACCGCTACTTCGATTATCGTTATTGGTGGGTTCATGGTATGACCTTAGTATGGATTGCGTTTTCTCTTATGCTCTATGTACTTGAACCCTTAATACTCCATAAAACATTTAAAAAATATGTAAATAAGAACCCGGATAAAACCTTTAATATTATCTATGGGGTGCATTGGATATTATTGTTAATGAGCTTGATTACTACCGCAGGTGCAGTAGCGGGTAGCCATGGTTGGCTTATTAAGTAAGTCTAAAACGATTATTTACTTATGAAAAACGAAAAATTAACCCCGAAGAAAAAACTTGGGTTTATCCTCCTGATTATTGTCATCTCATGTTGGATTGCTGCTCCTATCCTACCATTTTTTGATTTCCCCCACAAGGCTATAATGATTACAACAGTGCTTATTGGGGGTGAAATACTTTTTGTTATTACAATTGCCTTGCTGGGGAAAGAGTATTGGGATAAAATAAAAAAAAGTTTTTTGCGTATTTTTACCACTCAAAAGAAAAAGACTACTGATGAGCAGACGGGAGAAACAGAAGAAGCGCATAGAGAAGATGAAAAACCAGAATAAGTATAACCCTCATCTCTTTCACCAACTCACTTAGAACCCATCGCCATAAATAATATCAGCGTAAGAAAATTTTATCATAACACAATAAGAAGAATCCCAACAAAGCCAAATTTATTTCCCTGCAAAATCAAAATTGATTACCTAAATATGAGAAGAAAATACTTATTTTGTGGTTTGAAAATATTTGTATAAAAATTTATTTCAATAGCAAAACATGAAAGCAGTTATTTTCCCTGGTCAGGGTGCGCAGTTTATCGGAATGGGTAAAAATTTATATGAGCAATCTACGCTTGCCCGCACCCTTTTTCAGTCCTCCAATCAGTTATTAGGATTTGATATTACCGCCCTGATGTTTGAGGGAACAGAAGAAGATTTGAGGCGGACCTCGGTTACGCAGCCAGCCATCTATATACATTCTGTCATTGCTGCTTTGGTAAACGGATTAGATAAAAGTGCTAAAATGGCTGCCGGACACTCCTTGGGAGAGTTTTCTGCACTTGCAGTTGCAGGCGCGCTGAGTTTTGAAGCGGGGTTATCGCTCGTTTCCATTCGTGCAAATGCTATGCAAAAAGCCTGCGACCT
Organism: Bacteroidota bacterium; assembly: GCA_963169475.1. Classification (GTDB taxonomy): domain Bacteria; phylum Bacteroidota; class Bacteroidia; order J057; family J057; genus JAAFHL01. The sequence continues at coordinate 4,348 of CAUJFT010000104.1, forward strand.
TGCTCAAAGCACAATGGCAGCAATTCTGGGAATGGAAGATGAAGCCGTAGAAGATGTTTGTGCCGAAATACAAGCCTCCCTTGGCGAAATTGTAGTTCCCGCAAACTACAACTCACCAGGCCAATTGGTTATCTCCGGGTCAAAATTAGGAATTACGGCAGCAATCGGTTTGGCACAACAAAAAGGAGCAAAACGCGCAATAGAGCTAGCAGTAAATGGAGCTTTCCATTCTCCCCTGATGGAGCCAGCACGATTAGAATTAGCACAAGGAATCGAAAATACCCTCATTCTTAACGCGAGTATTCCCGTCTATCAAAATGCTACGGCAATGCCTCATATTCTTGCCGAAGAAATTAAGCGTAATCTATTAATCCAGCTTACAGCCCCAGTAAAATGGACCCAAAGCGTGAAGCAAATGTTAGCAGACGGCGCAACAGAATTTGTAGAATCAGGTCCCGGTAAAGTCCTTAGTGGATTGGTCAAAAAAGTGGATAGAGCGATTCCGACCGCTTCGGTGGACTGATTTTACCTCTCTACCGCCTAAATCCAAGCGTAGGACAGCCCATAACTGACCCCAAAAAACTGACACAAGCAACACAAAGAATGGCATTAAGCTGGAACGAAATAAAAGACCGCGCATTAAAGTTCTCCAAAGAATGGGCAGATACTTCTAACGAAGAAGCAGACGCAAAACCATTTTTGGTTGAGTTTTTTAATGTGTTTGGTATTACGAGCAAAAGAGTTTCGACTTTTGAGCATAGAGTAAAAAAATTGGACGACAAAGACGGCTACATTGACCTGCTTTGGAAAGGAATGATTTTAATAGAAATGAAAAGTCGGGGCAAAAACCTTGACAAAGCCTATCAACAAGCCATCGAATACACGCACGGACTCAAAGAACACGAACTCCCGAAATACATTCTCATTTCCGACTTTGAAAATTTTAGACTTTACGACCTTGATGAAGATAAAACCGTAGAATTTAAACTCAACAACCTTGTAAACAACGTTCAGCATTTTGGTTATTTATTGGGCTACCAAAAGAAAGTTTACAAGGAACAAGACCCCGCAAACATAAAAGCAGCCGAGTTAATGGGTAAACTTCACGATAGTTTAGAAGAAATCGGCTACACCGGACACCCCCTAGAAGTCTATTTGGTACGTATTCTGTTTTGTTTGTTTGCCGAAGACACTACCATTTTTAATAAACAACAATTTCAAGAATACCTTGAACAACGAACCGGCGAAGACGGGAGCGACCTTGCCGCTAAATTGCAAGAACTCTTTCAGGTGCTGAACACACCCAAAGAAAACCGCTTTAAAAACCTTGACGAACAACTTGCCGACTTCCCGTATGTAAACGGAAAACTGTTTGAAGAAATATTGCCAACGGCAAGTTTCGACAGCAAAATGCGACAAGCCTTATTGAATTGTTGCTACATTGATTGGAGCAAAATTTCGCCAGCCATATTTGGCTCTATGTTTCAAAGCGTAATGAACCCAAAAGAACGCCGAAACTTAGGTGCGCATTACACCAGCGAAAACAACATTTTAAAACTTATTAAACCCCTTTTCTTAGACGAACTTTGGAAAGAATTTGAAAGCATAAAAGACAACAAAAACAAACTTCCCGAATTTCATAAAAAACTAAGCACCCTCAAATTTCTTGACCCTGCTTGTGGGTGCGGAAACTTCTTGGTTATCACTTACCGAGAATTGCGTTTGTTGGAATTTGAAGTATTAAAAGCACTTAATAAATCAGGACAAACATTTCTGGACGTAAGCCAAATTCTTTGGATAAACGTGGACCAATTTAGCGGCATCGAATACGAAGAATTTCCTGCCCGAATTGCCGAAGTGGCAATGTGGCTCATAGACCACCAAATGAATATGTTGGTGAGTAGCGAGTTTGGGCAGTACTTTGTGCGTTTGCCATTAAAAAAATCGGCAAACATCGTTCACGCAGACGCATTAGAAACCGATTGGGAAAATGTAGTTGCTAAAAACGAACTTTCTTTTATCATTGGAAATCCGCCTTTCATTGGCTCTAAAATAATGAAGCAAAATCAACGTAACCAAATTGTAAAAGAATTTGGCAATGCAGACGGAAGCGGAGTTTTAGACTATGTAACAGGTTGGTATATAAAAGCAGCCAAATACATTCAAGGTACAAAAATCAAAGTCGCTTTTGTTTCTACCAATTCCATTGTTCAAGGCGAACAAACAAGCATTTTGTGGCAACCAATGTTCAATAAATACAAAATTAAAATACACTTTGCACACCGAACTTTTAAATGGAGCAACGAAGCCAAAGGAAATGCAGCCGTGTATTGTGTGATAGTGGGCTTTGCGAATTACGACACCGCAAACAAAAGTATTTTTGACTATGAAGACATTAAAGGACAAGCCCACGAACTGAAAGCAAAAAATATCAATCCTTATTTGGTTGATGCAAAAGATATAATTATCAAAAAATCTTCAAATGCAATTTCTGACGTTCCAAAAATCAAATTTGGAAATCAACCAATAGATGGTGGATTTTTGCTTATGACAGAACAAGAAAAAGATGAAGCATTAAAAGCAGAACCTTTTCTTGAAAAATTTATTAGAAAATATGTTGGTAGCGTTGAGTTCATAAACAACATTCCACGTTATTGTCTTTGGTTACAAAAAGCAGAACCAGCCGATTTACGAAAATCAACTTTCATACAAGAACGATTGAAAAAAGTAAAGGAGTTTCGTGAAAGTAGCACAAGAAAAGACACGAGAGAATTAGCAAATAATCCTTCGCAATTTGCTTTTATTTCGCATACAGAAAGTGAATATGTAATTATTCCAAGCGTTTCTTCTGAAAGAAGAAAATTTATTCCAATGGGTTTTATGCCTGCAAATGTTATTGCAAGTAATCTTTGTTTGATTGTGCCAAATGCGAAACTTTATCATTTCGGTATTTTGACTTCAACTATGCACATGGCTTGGGTAAAAACACTTTGCGGTCGTTTGAAAAGCGATTATCGTTATTCAAATACAATAGTTTACAACAACTACCCTTGGCCAGAAAACCCAACCGAAAAACAAATAAAAGCGATAGAAGAAAAAGCACAAGCAGTGTTAGAAGCAAGAGCAGAATTTCCCGACAGTTCACTTGCCGACCTTTACGACCCTTTGACAATGCCCCCTGCTTTGGTAAAAGCACACAACGAGTTAAACAAAGCAGTGGACTTAGCTTACAGACCCCAAGCATTTACTAGTGAAGCCCACAGAATGGAGTTTTTATTTGAGCTATACGAAAAATATACAGCAGACTTATTTACCCAAGAAAAACCCAAAAAGAACAGAAAGACACCGCCTGACACAAGCGCGGGTAAATAAAAAGTTGGGTAGAATACTGCTTGATAATAAGATAAATATTTGCAAATAATTTGTAGGTATAAAAAAAAATCGTAATTTTGCGCCACTTCTGTCTAAGACAGGAAGAAAGGAGATTTTTTTAATGAATAAAAACATCGAAGAACATTTAAACGAAGAAAATGCTTCCATGAATTGGGAGAAAGAGCGTAACGGTGATGAAAACCGTGTTGAACATGAAGCTGATGATAATTTAAAAATCCTCAGTGCAATCAAACAAAAAAATAATGATGACGTGGACTTTGATTGGGATGAAGCAGAAAGCGGATATTCCAAAAAAGACCGTCAACAATTATTGGAGATGTACAATAGCACCTTAAAAACCTTTAAGCCAAACGAGATTCTTATGGGAACCGTTGTGGCAAAAGATGACAGAGAAGTACTATTGAACATCGGTTACAAGTCAGAGGGGAGAGTTCCGCTATCAGAGTTTAGGGATACTCCAAATCTTAGTGTAGGAGACAAGATTGAGGTCTTGCTTGAATCCACAGAAGACAAAGACGGACAATTATTGCTTTCTCGTAAGCGTGCGAAGAGTGTTCGTACATGGGAAATCATTAACAATGCCCTAGAAGGAGAAGTGATACTTGAAGGTCAAATTCTTCGCCGTACTAAGGGTGGCTTTGTTGTGGATATTCAAGGCGTAGAGGCGTTCCTTCCCGGCTCACAGATTGACGTTAAGCCTGTCCGTGACTTTGACCAATTTGTAGGGCGCACGATGGAGTTCAAGGTTGTAAAAATCAATCCTATCTACGAAAATGTAGTAGTTTCTCACAAAGTTCTCATTGAGGAAAAACTCGAAGAGCAACGTTATGAAATCCTTAAAAACCTTGAGAAAGGACAAGTACTTGAAGGTATTGTTAAAAATATGACCCCATTCGGGGTATTTATTGACCTCGGCGGAGTGGACGGCTTACTTCACATCACCGATATTTCTTGGGGTAGAGTAAATCACCCTCAAGAGGTATTAAAGTTAGATGACAAGATTAATGTAGTAGTACTTGACTTCGATGAAGATAAAAAACGTATCAGCCTTGGTATGAAACAACTTACTGCTCACCCTTGGGAGACACTCACCGAGAATATCAGTGAGAACTCAATCGTGGAGGGAAAAGTAGTTACTGTTACCGAATATGGCGTATTTATTGAAATAAAACCGGGCGTAGAGGGGCTGGTGCATACCAGCGAAATGTCATGGTCTCAACACCCCAAAAACCCGTCCGAAATGTTCAAACCCGGACAAGAACTACAAGCCGTTGTGCTTAATATTGACAGAGAAGAAAGAAAGATGTCTTTGGGATTAAAGCAACTTACGCCCGACCCTTGGACCCTTCCTTCTATTTCAGAAAAATATGCGCAGGGTACTAAGCATGAGGGCATTGTTCGTAACATGACCAATTATGGCTTGTTTTTAGAACTTGAAAACGGAGTGGACGGACTCGTTCATATTTCTGACCTTTCTTGGACCAAGAAATATGCTCACCCGTCAGAGTATATCAAACTTGAAGAAAAGATTGAGGTGATTGTGCTTTCCTTAGATGTAGAAAACCGCAAAATGAGCCTCGGACATAGACAGCTTACAGAAGATGTATGGGAAACTTTCGCTACCATTTTTACTGTTGGCTCTATTCAAAAGGGAACCATCAAAAGAATCGAACCCAAAGGTGCTATCGTTGAGCTTGAATATGGGGTAGAAGGCTTTTGCCCAAGCAAAAATCTCCGTGTAGCAGAAAATCAGCCGGAACTTGTAATAGACTCCAGCACTGATTTTGAAGTAATCGAGTTTAGCAGGGAAGCAAAACGTATTCTACTCTCTCATACTGCGGTATGGCATCAAGAGGAAGAAACAGAAAAGCGCGCTAAAAAAATAAAGCCTAAAAAAGAGAAAGAAGAAAATGCTGCAAATGAGGGTACGCTTGAAGATAATGAGGCACTCAATCAGCTAAAAGAAAAAATGGAAAAAGAATAATTTTCATTACTTCTTCTAAAAAATTATCCCCCGTTTGTAGCAAATTACAACGGGGGATTCTTATTTTGTGTAAGGGGAATAGGCTTATTTCAAAGGATACTATACTCACTGCGTCATTTTTATATCAGGTACGCATAACCTTCAATATCTCATATTTTTCGCATTCTAAATATTATCCTTTTTTCTCTATTAATGGCTCAATTTTTCAAAGAAATCATTTCCTTTATCGTCTGTAATGATAAAGGCAGGAAAATCTTTTACTTCAATTTTTCGGACGGCTTCCATTCCTAATTCTTCAAAATCTACGACTTCTACGGATAAAATATTTTCTTTTGCCAGAATAGCGGCAGGTCCACCAATTGACCCCAAATAGAACCCACCGTACTTTTTACAAGCATTCGTTACCTCCTTACTACGGTTTCCCTTAGCTAACATAATCATGCTCCCTCCTGCCGCCTGAAAATCATCTACATATACGTCCATTCGCCCTGCGGTGGTAGGTCCAAAACTTCCGGAGGGCATTCCTTGCGGGGTTTTTGCGGGTCCGGCATAATAAATCGGGTGATTTTTGAAATATTCGGGCATAGGCTTACCGGAATCCAAGAGTTCTTTTATCTTGGCGTGAGCCGTATCGCGTGCAACAATCAGTGTCCCACTCAATTTCAAACGGGTTTTGATAGGATATTTAGATAGTTCAGCCAAGATTTCCGGCATATCACGATTGAGGTCAATCCTGATAGGTTCTTCTAAGTGCGGAGGGGTTTCCGGTAAAAAACGCTGGGGATTGGTTTCTAATTGCTCTAAGAAAATCCCCTCTTTCGTGATTTTTGCTTTGATATTTCTATCTGCCGAACAAGAAACCCCCATTCCCACCGGACAAGAAGCAGCATGACGCGGCAGTCGAATCACACGCACATCATGAGTAAGATATTTACCTCCAAACTGCGCCCCAATCGCGCTTTCTTGACAAATCTGCTGCACTCTTGCTTCCCACTCTAAATCCCTAAACGCTTGCCCTCCCATATTTCCTACAGTGGGTAAATGGTCATAATAACCGGCAGAGGCTTTTTTTACTACTGCTAAATTCGCCTCGGCAGAAGTTCCCCCGATGACCAATGCTAAATGGTAAGGCGGGCAAGCCGCCGTACCCAAATCCATGATGCGTTCACGAACGAAAGCGTCTAATGATTTTTCATTTAACAAAGATTTTGTTTTTTGATATAGGAAGGACTTGTTCGCAGAGCCACCGCCTTTTGCTAAGAATAAAAACTCATAAGTATCTCCTTTTTTGGCATAAATATCAATTTGAGCAGGTAAGTTTGAACCCGAATTTTTTTCTTCAAACATAGAAATCGGGACCATTTGGGAATATCTCAAATTACGTTTTTGATAGGTATTAAAAATCCCTCTTGAAAGCCACTCTTCATCTGCTACACCGGTATAGACATTTTCTCCTTTCTTTGCCATTACAATGGCCGTTCCGGTATCTTGACAAGAGGGCAACTCTCCATAGACCGCAACGATTGAATTTTGAAGTAAATTGTAAGCAACAAAACGGTCATTATCTGTAGCCTCCGGGTCATCAATAATTTTTCGTAACTTTTCAAGGTGAGAAGACCTAAGCATAAATGAGACATCTCTCATTGCTTCCTCCGCAAGTAGCTCCAGCCCCTTCGGGTCAATTACTAAAACCTCCCGTCCGCCGAATTGCTCGACTTTCACATAATCAGAAGTGATTTTTTTATATTGCGTATCGTCTGTTAAAATCGGATACGGCTCTTGATATATAAAATCCATAATTTAATTTTTTAGGTTTGTAAAATTAGTACTATTACTGTAGCTCTTCTTATTGCACTACACCCTTTCTCTATAAAGCGGAAAGCTCTCCATCAAACGGTGTACGGATTCCTTAACCTCTTGCAATTTTTGCGTATCATCATGGTGCATCAAGGCATTATCAATAAGCTCTGCAATTGTGAGCATTTCTTGCTCCTTACTCCCCCTTGTTGTAAGAGCGGCAGTACCAATTCTAATACCGCTTGTTACCATAGGACTTTGGGTATCATAAGGCACCATATTTTTATTTACCGTAATTTC
>CAUJFT010000105.1 GCA_963169475.1 Bacteroidota bacterium
GCGTTTGGGACACAAGGTCTGCACCAACTTCTTTCAGTACGTCATGTAGGGTTCCGGCATCCCAATCATTATGAATTGCTACCTTTTTTTGCATTAGTAGGTTTCCCGTATCTATTTCTTTGTCAATAAAAAAGGTGGTTACACCGGTTTCTATTTCTCCTTGAATAATGGCATGATTAATCGGAGCAGCCCCCCGATAGTTGGGCAAGAGGGAAGCGTGAAGATTAAGGGTGCCTAACTTTGGAATCCTCCATACTGCTTCCGGCAGCATTCTAAACGCAACGACAACGGCAACATCAGCATCGAGTGTAGAAATATGATGAACAAATGCTGCGTCCCTGAGTTTTTCGGGTTGAAGTACGGGCAAGCCTATTTCAATCGCTCTTATTTTTACGGGAGAAGACATGGGCTTTAAGCCTCTTCCGGAGGGTTTGTCGGGGACAGTAACCACGGCTACAATGTCATGCCCGTCTGCATAAATCCTATCCAATGTATCCACTGCAAATTCCGGAGTACCCATAAATATTACTTTCATATCTTAAAAAATCTTGCGTTCTTTGTGGCTTATAAATCTTATCGAGTAATCATTTTTTATAGAGATTGATAATTTGTTTAAGGTATTTATTATCAATTGTTTGAATTTTGCTTTCAATATAAGTTAATTTTAAGCAGGTAGTTACTTCTCCATAAAACTGATATTAGCGCATATATGTTAATTATTCTTTCTCCTTCTAAGACGTTAGATTATTCCCCCTCTTCGGTTTCATTGGCTTCGGAGCCTGTCTTTCAGAAACAAGCCCAAACGCTAATCACATACCTACGGAAATTGTCAGCCACAGAAATTGCCGATTTGATGGACGTAAGCGAAAAGATTGCAGTGCTTAACAGGGAACGCTACCAAAATTTTGAAAAAAAAACTCAAAATAAACATTCTAAACAAGCACTCCTCGCCTTTAAAGGAGATGTATATCTTGGATTTGAAACCGAAAGATATACCGAAAAAGAGTATGAATACGCACAAGAACATTTGAGGATATTATCTGGCTTATATGGCATCTTGAAACCGATGGATTGGATTCAGCCCTACCGTTTAGAAATGGGAACTGCGCTCAATACCCCTAATGCTAAAAATTTATATGAATTTTGGGGAGATAAAATTACGCGTTCCATTAATGAGGTGCTGAAAATGGATTCTGAAAAAACACTAATAAATCTGGCTTCTCAGGAATATTTTGCGGCAGTAGTCCCCGCTAAATTAAGGGGAAAGCTAATTACCATTCACTTTAAGGAATGGAGGGCTGATAAGTTGCAGGTGATTTCTTTCAATGCAAAAAAAGCAAGAGGGAAAATGGCAAACTTCGCTATTTTACACCATCTTACAGACCCGGAAGCCCTCAAATATTGTCGTGAAGATGGATATGTTTACAATCCGGAGTATTCGGATTCGGAAAATTGGGTATTTATAAAACAAAAATATCCATAGGAGTCGCTCCCTTGGATATTTTATACTTAATTCCTTTGTGGGGTTAATACGGTACGGTTGCGTTACTTATTAATGATTCTGGATTCGATAAGGGATACTTTATTTTCTCTGTGTCGTGGGTTATTCTTCCCGGTCCTACAGAAATTAAGATTTATACCCTTTATGGGATACCAAGCTAAAAGGTAACCGAAATTTATTACTTTTTTTTTGAATATTTAAGCGATTCGATATCAATAGGTTCTGTAACTATTTTTTGGATATACAAAACGATACACTCCTCAATGTATAATTTGGCTCACAACCAAGCATTTTCACCGGATTATTATCCTCTTTTACCTTCTTCCTCTCCTCATTATCGTGTAAGATAAGTACTCGTTTGAAATTAGTTTATAATATTGTTTTTAATTAAAAAGTTGATAAATAGCTATTTGTGAGGACTAAGAACTCATCATTAAAAAATAAGAACTACTTAGGCAAAGAAACGAAACAAAATTCAAGTTATTTCAGCATTTTAGCGAGTGCTTTATGCTTATATTTAGCAGCAAGTTTAGAAGGCGTTCGCTTAAAATTGTCTATAGCCGTTTTACTTGCACCTTTTCCTAAAAGTACCCTTGCGATATCAGAATTACCCATTTGAGCGGCATAATGCAGAGGAGTAAGACCCGAATCGCCTGCGACATTGACATCAGCTCCTTTGTCTAGCAGTATTTCGACCACTTCAATATCTTTTGCAATAACGGCAAGGTGAATTGCCTGAAGGTTTTTCGCATTACGAGTTTTCATAGATACTCCTGCCGCTGTCAAGGTCTTAACGATATTTTCGTTCCCATTTTCAGCCGCTATCATAAGGGCAGTATTACCCGCTTTGTCTTTCATCTCTTTGTCAATTCCAGCTTTGATTAACATTGTCACAATTTCAGTCAATCCCTTTTGGGCGGCAATGTGTAAAGCCGTTTGATTTTCTAAATTACTTACATTTAAGTTCAAATCCTTCCTTGTAAGCATGGATTCAAGCCATTCTTTTCTGTTTAGTATTGCCACTTCCGTCAGTAGATATTTTCCTGCAATTGCCTGATTGAGGTCTATTTCTGGATTTAAAATAAACTCTTTTCCTATCTCAAAGGCATTTTTCCCAAGGCAATAAAAGATTACAGCTTCTTTTTTGTCGTTCAAGGCATAAGCTACCTTGGGGTAATATTTCAGAATCAAGGGAGTAAACTCCGGGCGATTTTTGTCAATGGCATACATAGCAGTAGTAACGGCAAGGTATTCTGTTTCTTTCTCACTTTGCTGTTTGAGTATAGCCAAAGCATCTGCCGGGCTTGCGTTTTCGTTTAGCAACAAAGCCACTATATTTCCAAGCCCTTGATGTACCGCAAAAGATAAGGGGGTTTCTTCCTTGAAATTTTGATGATTTACATTTGCGCCTTTGGCAATAAGCATTTCCGCCATTTGCTCATTTTTTTTCTGAATCGCAAGCATTAATAAATTATCTCCATTTTTGTCCTTTATCTCCGGATTTGCTCCCTTTTCTATAAGGGATTTAGCAGCAGCAACCTGATTCTCCATTACCGCAACGACTAACGCATTTCCTTTATCCAAAGATTGCTCGGATAACGCTTCTACAATTTCCTTGTAACCCTTACGCGAAGCAATAGTTAATGCCGTTTCTCCCTTTTCATTAGGAATATCGGGTTTCGCTCCATATTGCATCAGGATATTTACACAGCTTTTACTGTTTTTGTCCACCGCCCTAAAAAGTAGGTTTTGTATATTCTGTGTACCGGTTTCAGCAACCACTCCACCAAGAACCAAACCAAGTATTTCGCCCTGATTTTTATCTACGGCAAATTGCGCCGGACTCACTCCGTTTTGCACTAATCCAGTAAGCAGGCGCGAGTCTGCGGCTCTTTTCAGATAAGAAAAGTCTCCTTTTTCAATGCTATAAAAAAGCTCGGGAATAAATCGTTTTTCGTATTCTGCCTTTAAGGCAAGGGCATCGGAATTGGAAGGAGAGAGATACAATGCCCGTTGAAGAATGCTCATACTTTCCACCAAATCCTGCCCAAATACAGCACTAAATGCTAAGGCATTGACATTTTGATTGTCCTTTTGGAGGGCAGTTTGTGTAAAAAATTCGGCACTTGACAGAAAGGTAGAAGCACTTTTTGAATTGTTTTTTGCGTAATTATATTTTCTTTTTGCGGCCTCAAGCCAAGATTGAGAGGGAGCTTTTTGGGCGGCATCTGTATTGTCCACCGCGTTGCAATTAGGCTTAATACACATATTAGGAATATCAAATTTGGATTTTCCGGAGGCATCTCCAAATACAATCCATTTTGCTTCTTCGGCTGCACTTTCAGATTTTTTCTGAAAATACGTTCCCATACAAGCATAATAGCGGGCATATTCCAGATTGCAACCCTCTACTGCTGCGTCAAATGCTTCGGCGGCTTTTTGTACGATTACGCTCCACTCCGCCCCAACTTCTTGCGCCCGTTTGAGATACTGATTGGTCAAATCCTGAACGGTGTATTCGTATTTTCTTAAGAGTTCTATTTGTCTTTCGCATTCGGCAAGGGCGGCAGAAGCCTGAGGGTGTCCGGGAAAAACCATTAAGGCTTGTTGATAATACCCGGCGGCAGCGTTAAAGTCTTTGTTACGGAGTGCTGCATCTCCAAGTGCCATAAATTGATTAAACTGCGCCTGCGCAATCATACCCGCTACATTTTGCATTCGTGCCTGTATTTCACTTTGAGTAGTGGCATCATTGGGGAAAATCCGAGCGGCTTGTTCGTAATGAGATTTTGCAGTGTTAAAATCTCCTTGCTTTACTGCTTCGTCTCCTTTTTTTAGTAACCCGCCGTACTCCGCCTTTGCAAGTTGAATATCTGCCTCACGAACCTTGCCCTCTATAAGGTTTTTAGCACTTTGGTCATCGGGGAGCAGGCGCAATGCCTCCCAATAAAGTTGTTTGGAGCGGGCGTATTCTCCGTTTTTAAATGCAGCATCTCCGTTTCCCACTCCGATAAAGAATCTGGCTTTGTTCAGCTTTCCCGAAGCAATCGGGTGATTAGGGATAAGTTGGAGGGCTTGAAGGTACAATCCTTCTGCCCTTACATAATTATCTTCTTTCATTGCTTGGTCTCCCTCTGCAATTTTGGCATTACATTCCGTTTCTTTGCCCTGATTCCGAATATACTCTTCAATTATCTGTGTCCCGCCAAACTCAATTCCTGCAACTTGAAGATTGCAAAGAATAAAATTCTTCGCAAAAATAATTTTGGCAGAATCTGCCTCCATATCCGTGAATAGTGTTTTCCAATCAATAAAGTCGCGCTTATCAGGTCCATACTCTTCCCCGCTTTTGGAAACAAACCCTCCCATTTCCATAAATGTGGTATAATTACTTTGTCCTGCTTTGAAACAGAGATTTGATTTAAGCGAAAGTTGGGTGATTGAGAGTTTATCTATTACTCCGGAGAGGGAGCTTACGGGATATTTTTGTCCTTCCCACATATAAAACTCTCCGATTTTCCATTTTACTGCCGCAATTCTAATGGGCGTTCCGGTTCCGTCATTATCGTCCATTACCCATTTGAGGGTGATGCTTTCTATCTGGGGCGCACTTTTCATTCCCCTAAATGGTGCCCAATTTTTGAGTTCGAGTGTTCCCTCTCTCTTTATAGCATAACTGCCTAATAGGGTCAAACTAAGTAAACATAAAAGTAAATACTGTTTCATGTCTTGTATAAAATTAAAAGTGTAAAAAATCATTTTGGTTTTTATACGATAAAAAACCAAAGATTTTCCGTGTCAAAATTACAACAAATACTACTGCTTATACCATGCGTGCATAAATTTCAATCAAAAGTGTTAGAAAATAAGTCTTTATATCCATAATTTTGGTCATATTTAGCGTTTTGTTCCTCTTTTTTAAGGTTGAGAATAGAAGAAAAAATCGTATATTTGCAGATTAATCCCTAAAAATATAGCGGTATTATCAAAATCTACGGGATTAGTAGTATCAATTATCTGATTGATACGGGGACTTTATCAGTCATTTTTTTGTACGTTAGTTTGTACCTATCATATAGTGAGTAATAAGGATATGAGAAAAAATATTTTTTTGTTTTTGATAATTGGGGTTACTGGGCTTTATGCACAAAAAACGGTAAAGGCAGGAGCTTATCAGTTTGAGGTAATAAAGGAAGTACCTCATACTTCTGTCAAAGACCAGCAGAAAACCAATACTTGTTGGAGTTTTTCGGCTTGCTCTTTCTTGGAGTCTGAACTAATTCGGACAGGAAAAGGAGATACTGATTTGTCAGAGATGTACGTGGTGAGGCAAACCTATCCGGAAAAAGTTAAGTGCTACCTTAACAATGGAGGGAGCGGTAAGTTGAGTCAGGGTGGGCTTGGGCATGATGTAATGAATAGCATTAGTAGTGCCGGTATTGTACCTCAATCTGCATTTTTGAGCCGTATGGAAAAAGAAGGAGTAGCAGATGAAGCAGAAGTATTCAGCCAAATAGAAAACACACTCAAAGGCTGGGAAGGACAGCCTTTGCCTCCGGATTGGAACGCAACGATTACCCAAATTGTGAATCGTAAAATAGGAGAAACCCCCACCCAATTTGAATATAATGGTAAGACGTTTACGCCTCGTTCCTTTGCTGATTCTATGGGTATAAATCCCAAATCATATATTGGAATTACTTCTTTTTTACATCACCCTTATTATGAGTCCTTTGCAATTGAGGTTCCGGATAATTTTTCAAAAGGGAAATATTGGAACTTGCCTATGTCAGAGTTTATAGAAGTAGTAAAATCCGCGCTTATGAATGGTTACTCTGTCATTTGGGACGGCGATATTTCGAATGAGGGTTTTTCGGGTGCTTTTGGGCTTGCCATTTATCCGGAGGCAGAGACCCATAAAGAGTATTTTACCAAAGTATTACCGGAAAAGGTATTTACCGAAGAGCAAAGACAGTTTGCTTTTGATACGGAAGAGGTTACGGACGACCATCTTATGCACCTTGTAGGGTTGGCAAAGGCTTCAGACGGTACTATGTATTTTATCCTAAAAAATTCATGGGGAGCAGAAAAAGAAGCTAAGGGCTACATTTACATGTCCGAAACCTACTTTTCTCAATTTACCGTTTCGTGTATTATACACAAAGAGGCAATCCCTTCTGATGTTAAAGCTAAGTGCGAAGGAATGTAAGAGAGTATCGCTATTTATTTATTGTGTGTTTTTTTCGTTTGAATCGGAGAAATAGGTCTCCAAACTTGTCAAAATCTTTCTTGTAAAAAATCCCCACCCCCACTTGATTGGCGTTGTTGAGTTGTTGTCCTATACTGCTTCGGTTAAATACTTCAAGGTCTAACTGACCGGAGTTGCGCGGCTTGCCGGGTGCAAGGTACATAGTGTCTTTGCCAGAAGGAAGGAGTTTTATGATGATACTGATATTTCCTAATGAAAAGCTCGTATTATTTCCTACTACGGTTCCATCTCTTTCTACGGTTACTCTATCATTAAATAGCTTGGCAGAAATAAGAAGGTTTACGTCTTGGAAGTTTGTAGAGCTGACTGCTACATTTACCTTGTCGCTGATGGACTTAGAGAGCCAATAATTCACTTGATTGGATAGAAATTCGGAAATACTCGTTGTGGCAAGCCCTCCTAAATTCGCGCCTGTAGCGACCGGGTCTGTCAAGGAATTATCGGGAGCAAATTGGTTAAAAAGCATGAGGGTCATTACTTGTTTATTCAATTCCTGACGGTCAAATTCAAAAGACTTAATCTTTGCTTGAAGGTCATTTGCCATTTGATTGCTAATCCCTGTTCGCGATAGAGACGGCAACTCAATATTAGGCTCAATCTGCGGGTGCATTAACTCTCCTTGAAGGTTCATCACTACATGAGTGGGGATATAGAGATTTTCTTCGGAATTGAGTAGTGCCTTGGCATTGGCATTACTAATAGCATAGTAAGCGGTAAGGTCTATTTGTGCTGCGGTAGGGTCTCCGTCCCATATAATTCGCCCGCCGGGCTTTACTTTAAAACTCTTATTCACCAGATTTTGGGAAGTAAAAAGATAATCTCCCTCGGTAATTTCATACATTCCGTTCATCAGAAAATCCCCTTGGGGCGTTATAATCATATTAATTGTACCGTTTCCTCTGCCTTGAATAATGTCCCCAATCTGCTCATCAAAAATTAATTCGGCTACGGCATCATCTGTTGCCTGAACGGTAATATTAACCTCAATTTGCGTTCCTGTTTTGGGCTGCGTGGTAGCGAGAGCCTCTGTTTTCCCTTTAAACTGAATGAAGTCCGGTTTCCCGTAGTTTGTTTCATCAGAAAGTGGGATTTTTAGGATAGAGTTTTTACCAGTAACTCCAAATGCAGTAATATTAATCTTATTTAAGTCCCCACTGATAGAGGTAAGCCCGTCCTTTACATAAATAGTTCCATAAAAAGTACTATTATCCTCCTTTCGGGTATCCATTACTAAGAAGTCTCTAATTTTATTGAGCTGAAAATCAAATCCGATATTTTTAAAGTTTTTGTGTCTAACAAATCCATGAAAATCGGCAGTATTTTGATTTTTGTCAAACAGCGTTAATGTTTTTATTTCGATTTGGTCTTTATCAAATTCAATATCTCCGTCAAATCGGTACAATGTTTTAAAGTAAAGCATTCCAAAAGAAGCATCGTTAAATTTAGCCTTTCCCTTAATGGCAATGTCGTTAAAACTGCCGGTGATGTCTAATTGCTTAAATCGGAGAGACCCACCTAACCCGTAAAAGAGGTCTTTTACAAAAGGTTCCGCGTAGCGTATCGGGAGTGCGGTCTGTGTGGAGAGTTGAAAATCTAACGGGCTTATTTTGTTTTTGTAATAGTACCCTCCGTTAAGGTGTAAAAAGGTATCCTGATTTAATATCAGCCGCGAATCTAGCAAAATCCTTTCCCCCTTGTTGTCCCACCGACTATCCAGATGAATATCCCCGTAGGAAGTCCCCTGAAAGCTCGCACCCTTCAAAATCCCGTTTGCTTGTATCTTAGGAGTATTCATAAGGTCGTATAACTTCCCGCTTGCGTTAAGAACTCCTCCAAAACTTAGCTCTCCAAGGTCATAAAGGTTTGTGATATTCTTGATGTCAAAATGATTAATCAGTACATTCAGATGAGAGAGTGGGTCTTCCGAGATAGTACCATAAACCACAATATTCTGATTTCCTAACTTCTGATTTTCTCCTAATGCAAGGCTATCCGTGATGATTCTTAGCGTGTCTATATACACCGTTTTATTCAGGTAAGTAATCTTATTTTCTCCTTGTATCTCCCAATTGTAATTCTGAAAAAACACACGCGTACTTTTGGGGTAAAAAGAGAGGTCTATTCTCCCGTCCATGGAATAATTAATTTTACATTGTATGTCGGCAGTATTAATGGTTCCATTGGAGACAGGTTGCTCTGTGTATAGGGTAAGTTCTACTTCATTTTGAAATGCCTGAATGTCTGCAATGGTGTTCTGGAACATCATAGATGAATTTTTATCGGGATAGACACGCCCTGATTCCACTAATCCGGAGAGTAAGATTTTATTTTGGTGGGCGTTTTTCATCATACTGACCGTAACGACAGACTGATTAAAGCGAAGCGAGTCG
>CAUJFT010000106.1 GCA_963169475.1 Bacteroidota bacterium
ATACTCATTACGGTACTTTCATTATCTGTGTTAGCTGCTTTGTATCCCTCCTTTAAAGCAAGTAAAATAGGCATAGCCGAAGGCTTAAAGCGATAAGTTAAAATTAGAAAGATTACTTTTGAATATTTTTTAAATCAAAACCAATAAATTTTTTATTACAGAAAATATGGATTTAATGACGGTAGTTTCCCAAGCCTTGATGTACTCCGTTCCAGCTTTACTCGTAGTGGTAGCAGTTAGAATTGTACTTTATTGGCAAAAAGAAAAAGAAAATCAAGACCAAAAGTCCCGAATAAAAATAGAAATTATCAAGAATAATTTTGCCCTAAAGCTATCCGCTTACGAGCGATGCGTGCTTTTCTTAGAGCGAATTAGCCCTCAAAGCCTTTTTACTACGAATCTTCCGGCTAATAAAACGGCAGAACAATATTATAGGGAGCTTGAATTTTCAATACGGACTGAATACGAGCATAATATTACCCAACAAATATACATGAGCCCTCAAGCATGGATAGCCTTGGTCAAGGGAAAAGAAGACCTTCTTATGATTTTGAGAAACGTTAAAAACGCACTACCTAAAGAAGCTGATGGATTTGCCTTAGCCAATGCCGTTGTAAGGTTTATGGAAGAGCAGCAGGCTTTCCCAACCCAGCAGGCTATCCTTGTGTTGAAAACGGAATCAAACGGATTGTTTGAAATGTAAAGTTCGAATATCTATATATAACGATTTCCCAAAATGATGATACTCTATTTGTACTCAAAAGATTAGGTTTGTAACATAACACACCAAGACACATTTGAATATTAATTTAAAAACAAGATATTTCTATTTTTGAATTTGATATTTTTGTTTTCTTAAATATTTAAAAAACGAAGCTATTTTTTTGCTCCTATTTGTGTAGGATTTGCAGATTTTTATAGCAATGATACACTGAAATATTCTGGTTACGAATTATTGTTTTTAGTTTCCTTTGATTCTCGTTTAATCGTGATTTAATATTTTTTTTATATTAGAAATATAGTTAGTTCTTTATTTAATATTATGATAATCAGTTTATTATGATTGTTATTATCTTTAAATGCCCTAACGTTCAATTTACCAAAATCCTTGTAAAAACGCTATTTTAAAGGTTTTTGGGTTAATGTGGTGATAATTAGTGTTTTATATCTTTTTTGTTTTTTTTTAGAAAAAAGTTCACCAAAGGTTTTGAAATGCGAAAAATTAGATATAATTTTAAAGTCCAATTAGAAACGTATTTAAAAGCGATTATAAGCGGGAAAGTATTAATCAAACATTTTTAGCAAAAGCAAATGGCAATGAATCACATTGACATCTGGGATAAGTGTCTATCCTCTATACAAGAATATGTGTCTCCGGACAGTTTCTCTACGTGGTTTGGTCCCATACGGGCAGTAAAATTAGCACAAGATGTACTTACCATTGAGGTGCCAAGTCAGTTTTTCTATGAGTACTTAGAAGCCCATTTTTTGGATTTGCTCAAAAATGCAATTCGGAAGCATATCGGACATCAAGGAAGGTTGGAGTATTCTATCATTGTAGAAAACACAAACCCTAATGGCGTACCTACTACGGTGAAAATGCCGGTTTCTTCTAGTAATTCCGGGATAAAAAATAACCCTGTAACCCCCCCGATTAATGCCGAAAAGCTTGTCCCTAATCCATTTATTATCCCAGGTATTAAGCGTTTTGAATGGGAATCTAATTTGAATCCGGCCTATTCTTTTGATAGCCTCATAGAAGGAGATTGTAATCGGCTTGCACGTTCAGCGGGGTTTGCCGTTTCTCATAAGCCCGGAGGCACTGCTTATAATCCTTTATATGTATTTGGTGCTACCGGATTGGGAAAAACGCATTTGCTGCAAGCAATCGGAAACGAAATCAAAAAACAGCACCCCGATAAAACAGTAGTTTATATTACTTCCGAGAGGTTTATTAATCAGTTCATGGATTCGGTTAGGACAAACACCGTTTCGGATTTAATGCAAATGTACCAATTGATGGATGCTTTTTTGATTGACGATATTCAGTTTTTTGCTAATAAAGGAAAAACACAAGATACTTTTTTCCACGTATTTAATCACCTTAGACAATTTGGAAAACAAATCGTGGTAGCCTCCGACCGCCCCGCTCATGAGCTTCAGGGAATTGAGGAAAGGCTCATCTCAAGGCTAAAATGGGGGCTAAGTGCCTCGCTTCAAATGCCTGATTATGACACCCGTGTTTCTATCCTTAAAACTAAAATGTATCAAAATGGGATTGAGTTGCCGGAGGAAGTGGTAGAATACTTGGCACATCATATTACGGAAAGCATTCGAGAATTGGAGGGCGCATTAGTCAGCCTTTTAGCGCAAAGTTCTCTAAATCGGAAGGAGGTAGATGTGGAATTGGCAAAAAACTTGTTGCAGAGTTTTGTCAGTAAAGTTACCAAAGAAATTTCTATAGATACTGTACAGAAAGTAGTATGTGATTTTATTGGAGTAAAAATAGATGACCTCGTAGCACAAAGCCGCAAACGTACAATCGTACAAGCACGACAGCTTGCTATGTACTTCGCAAAGGAACTTACCAATCAATCCCTCAAAACGATTGGGCTGCATTTTGGCGGCAGAGACCATTCCACCGTAATTCACTCTCTCCAAACTGTTAATAACTTGATGGATACCGATAAGGAATTTAGCCTTCAAGTGCAGCAATTAAGGAAAAAATTGAGTTTAGAACTGACATAATCCGTTTTTTTGGGCTTAATATTATCCGATATAGGAAAACAAGTTATTTTTCCTATATCGGATTTTGGTGCAAATAGTTTCCCCTTGGGATATTGTAATCAAGCCCCTATTTTGTATTGTCTCTTAGAATGGGATAGTAATTCTAAAAATAGGTTCAAAATGTTTGATAAAGAGAAAGTTTTTTATTTAGTTTGCATCACTTCTGTATAAACAAGCATTCATTCATTAAAGGTTAATGGAAAATTATAAAATTATCGGGATTTCCTATTTGCTGGCAGGCATTTTTGTCATGGCTTGGCTGGGCTTAGAGGCTTACCGTAAGGGTACGCTAAACCTACAACACTTGCCTATTTCCAAAGCACTTATTCTCATTCTCCGCACAATGGTGGGGATTCTATTTATTTATTCCGGGTTTATTAAAGCCAATGATTATACCGGATTTGCCTATAAGTTAGACGAATACTTTGGGGTATTTGCTAAAGATATGCCACTCTTGGAGGGTTTGTTTCTGGGCTTAATGAAGCCGCTTTCTATGTGGCTTGCTTGGTTTCTGAGTGTGTTTGAAATTGCGTTGGGTGTTGCGATTATGGTGGGCTGGAAAATGAGGCTGACAATGTGGCTAACTTTGTTGCTGATGATTTTTTTTACTTTCCTTACTGGATATTCTGCTTTACCCGGATTTACGCTTTCTCCTTTTGGCTGGAATCACGACCTAATGAAGGTTACAGATTGCGGTTGTTTCGGAGATGCCTTGAAACTGAAACCGCAGGAATCCTTCTACAAAGACCTCATTCTCTTAGTGGCTATTATCCCGATTTTCCTTACTCGTAAGCATATTCTACCGCTTTTTAGCAATAAATTTGCGGGTTTTACGTCTATTCTTTCTTTTATTTTATCAGGGGCATTTGCTTTTGCTTGTTATCAATTCCTACCACTAATAGATTACAGACCCTACAAAGTAGGAGTAGCACTCCAAAAGTGTACTATGGAGTCCGAAAATGGAGAGCCTCCTAAATGTAAGGATTGGGACGAGGTATATAGGATTAACTTAGCAGGAAATGATACAATCCCCGATGAAAAGGTAAAAACGAAAGCGGGAAATGATAGTATTGTCAAGTATCATGTAGTCCAAAGAATGGGAAAAGATACAGCGGAAATAGCGGAATTTAAAGGCAACGTATTAATGGTCATTATGTATGACATGGGCAAAGCCGGAGAAAAACAGATTGCGTATTCTATTGATTTATATAATCGGCTCAAAGGTAGCAATATCCAATTGCTGGGAATGACGGGGAGTGGTAAGTCTTTGGTTCTGGAAGACTTTATCCCAAGGTATAAGATTCCGTATCAGATTTCAGTGCGTGATATGACCATGCTTAAAACGATTGTGCGCGCCAACCCGGGCTATATGCTTCTTAAAGATGGAAAAGTAATCAAAAAATGGCATTATAATATTCCGCCCACAGAAGGCGAATTAAAATTATTGGTTAAATAATTCAGTTAAGTATAAGTGAGTAAAAATTAAGAAAAAATCATCATTTAAATAATTGATTATTAGTAATTTAACCTTAGTATTTATTAATTATTTTTAACTATTCACTGCTTATAAATTATATATGTTTAAAAATCACCCCAAAGGGCTTCCCTTTTTGTTTTTTACCGAGATGTGGGAACGCTTCGGTTATTATCTGATGATCGGAATATTTACCCTTTATCTTAAAGAAACAGTAGACAAAGGAGGGTTTGATATGACAGAAGCCGATGCAAGCAATCTTTATGGAACCTTTATCGCCTTGGTTTTTCTTACCCCTTTCATAGGAGGTATCTTGGCAGACAAATGGCTGGGCTATATGAAATCCATTGTGATAGGGGGCGTAATGATGGGAGTTGGATACATAGGCATGTCAGTTCACAATTTGTCCGCGCTTTATATTTCGATGACACTCGTAATTCTGGGGAATGGATTTTTCAAACCTAATATTTCTACTATTTTAGGACGTTTGTATAACGATGAATCTTACAAAAACCAGAAAGACTCCGGATACAATATATTTTATATGGGAATTAATATTGGGGCATTTATCTGTAACTTTGTAGCAGCGGTCATGCGGATAAAATTTGGGTGGGGAGGTGCCTTTATTTCCGCAGGAGTAGGAATGTTTATAGGAATCGCTATATTCTTAATAGGAATGAATCATTACAAGGCAGCAGATATTAAAGCTCCCTCCGGAATGAATAAGGAGGAGAAGCAAATGTGGCTTGTCTTTGGGGGAGTAATTTTAGGAGCTATACTCTTTGCATTCATTGGATATAATATTCCCATTACTTTGGTAAAAGATAAGGTTACAGACGCTTTTTTATTTGCATGTCTTCCGGTTATGGGGTATTACGTGAATTTGTATTTGTCCTCTTCGCCCCAGGAGAAAAGGCCTATTGCGGCATTATTGGTTATTTTTGCGGTAACGATTCCTTTCTGGGCAGTATTCAAACAAAATGGTTCTGCCCTCAATACTTGGGCAGACCGTTATACAGACCGGCAAGTAAGTGAGGAAATCGCAGGACCGCTTAAAGCAGTAGATTTTCTAAGTACGGTTAGCTATAAAGAGGATTCTGTAAAAAATTTAGACCATCAGTTTCGCCCCATACCCGGAGAACCCAAAAAAATATGGGGGAAAGACTTGTATTTTAAAAACCTTCCAAAAGACAAACACCCCTCAAGCCCAGAAGCCAAAATTTCTGTTTGGGCACCGAACCTTTCCCAATCTATTAATCCGGGTTGGGTAATATTACTTACGCCGTTGGTGGTGGGTTTTTTCGCTTTCCTGAAAAAGAGAGGAAAAGAGCCTACTACGCCCGGAAAGATTGCATGGGGCTTGTTGATAAGTGCCGTTTCCGGTTTTTGTATGGTTGGAGCTGTATATGTAAGCAGCAATGGATTAGAAAAAAGCAGCGTACTTTGGTTGGTGGCTACTTATGGGATTATTACAATTGGGGAACTTTGCCTTAGCCCGATGGGGCTATCCCTTGTGTCTAAACTTAGTCCTCCCCGAATTGCGGGGATTATGATGGGCGGGTGGTTTCTTTCGACCTCAATCGGGAATAAACTCTCCGGAGTACTTGCCTCTATGTGGGATTCTTATGAAGACAAATCTCACTTCTTTTATCTAAATATTATATTGCTGGGGTTAGCAGCTATCCTAATGCTTGCCCTGATTCGGTGGCTCAATGCTATTTTTAAGGAGTATGTAAAATAGTAGTTGGTTTTTAATTTATTTAAATTGAGTAATATAAGTCCTTTTTTTATGGTTACTTAGGGTTATATTATCCAGTTTTTATTTCCTAATCTATACATTGGACTTCTACACATAGGGGTAAATAAAATGAATATATTATTTACACATTCATATTTCTACCGCTTTGACCCCAAACAATGGGAAACGCATCAGCCCTATCCCCCTTTGGGAACGATGTATGCAGCCGCACTCATGCGCCAAAATGGTTATAGTGTTGGGCTATTTGATGTGGGTTTAAAGGAAAATGAGAAGGACATCATTCCGATATTAGATAGTGAAAAGCCAAGCTATCTGGTAATTTATGATGACGGGTTTAATTACCTTACTA
>CAUJFT010000107.1 GCA_963169475.1 Bacteroidota bacterium
AAGATTTTCAAAATAAAAATAATTTGTATTTTTGCGCCCATATCTTGGAATTACAGTTTCAGGACATGGGTTTTTGTGCGTATATATATGTTATATAAAATAAAAAAATATGAGTATCATTGAAAGAGGGCCAATTTCTCAGTTTATAGAAAAACATTATTTGCATTTTAATGCCGCAGCATTAATAGACGCAGCTAAGGGGTATGAAACCCACTTGCTAAAAAACGGTAAGATGATGATAACCTTAGCAGGTGCTATGAGTACGGCAGAGCTTGGTAAATCGCTTGCGGAGATGATTCGCCAAGATAAAGTGCATATTATTTCTTGTACCGGTGCGAACCTCGAAGAGGATATTATGAATCTTGTAGCCCATAATCACTATAAAAGAGTGCCTAATTATAGAGATTTAAGCCCGCAAGATGAGTGGGAACTCCTTGAAAATCACTTTAACCGCGTAACGGATACTTGTATTCCGGAAGAGGAGGCATTCAGAAAGCTGCAAAAACACATATTCCAAATCTGGAAAGAGGCTGATACAAAAGGAGAGCGTTATTTTCCGCATGAGTACATGTATAAAATCCTATTATCGGGAGAGTTAGAACAGTATTATGAGATTGACCCTAAGGATAGCTGGATGCTCGCTGCCGCAGAAAAAAACCTACCTATCGTAGTACCCGGTTGGGAGGATTCTACAATGGGCAACATCTTTGCTTCTTACTGCATAAAAGGAGAAATGCAGCCCTCTACGATGAAATCCGGAATTGAATATATGACATGGCTTGCAAAATGGTATCAAGAACACTGCTGGGGGCAAGGAATCGGCTTTTTTCAGATTGGAGGAGGGATAGCAGGGGATTTTCCTATATGTGTTGTTCCCATGCTCTACCAAGATTTAGAGATAGAAAATATTCCCTTTTGGGCGTACTTTTGCCAGATTTCGGACTCAACGACGAGCTATGGTTCTTATTCGGGTGCAGTACCTAATGAAAAAATTACATGGGGCAAACTAGATATTACCACCCCTAAATTTATCGTAGAATCAGATGCCACCATTGTCGTTCCGCTTATTTTTGCATGGTTATTAAAGTGGTAAGCCATGAGTTTTTCCATTCAAACAAAGAGGGTTACATTTGGCTATACCCAAGAAAAGATAATTCATTTTCCAGATATTGAGATACCTTACGGTAGTCAGTGGTTGATTTCGGGTAAATCCGGGAGCGGAAAAACGACCTTTCTACACATCATTACCGGAATCCTCCCTCCGCTCACCGGCGAAGTGAGGGTTTCTGGTAGTCTTATTTACGATTTGAAAGCAAATGAGAGAGATAGTTTTAGGGGTAAATCTTTCGGAATTATTTTTCAGACACTTCACTTAATCCCTCATCTTACAATACAAGAAAATCTTAAACTGCCCCTTTTCTTTTCAAAGAAAGACTTTCTCTCAAATACAATTATTGAACTTGCTTCTGAGCTAAAAATCGAGCATAAGCTAAATAATAAACCGTCGCAGTTAAGCGTAGGAGAACAGCAACGCGCCGCAATTGTTAGAGCATTAATTCATAATCCGGATATTTTGGTTGCAGACGAACCCACTTCTGCCCTCGATGATGAAAATTGTGAAGCGGTTTTATCTATCCTCCGGACAATTTCAACCCAAAAAAACAAAACGCTTATAGTCGTAAGCCATGATACCCGCCTGAAACAATATTTTTCTAATCAGTTGTTTGTATAATGATTACACTGCCTTGTATTATTTATTGTAGCAAGGAGATACTCTGTTCAGGATAAAAACTACATACGTTGTGATTCGATTATTTCACTACGACAAATTTATGATGGCGACTTAGATGGTTTTTGGTTTCTACCCGTAAGACATACACCCCTCGGTTTAAATGTTGTATATTTAAGGTTATTTCTCCGGTAGATTCGGGCGTTTTGAGAAGCATTGTTCCGTTTATATCCCATATTTCTACCTTGTATAATGCTGTAAAGTTAGGGATAATACTTAGGATAAAAGAGGTTGGATTTGGAGAGAGCGTAACCTCTGCCGATTCTATTGTTTCAATATTAACATTACTATTTCTCTCAATAGCTCCCACATTGGTAAGCCCAAGTCGCGGATTGCCAAGAAAATCATGGTCAATCCAAGAGGCAGAAATACCCGACTGAATCCAATAAGGATGCTGATTATCCGGAATTAGAGATGCTGATTGATTGGGGAGGATATTGACGGGGAGGGAGGTAAGTACTTGCTCATGGGTAATATCAATCGCATTATTGGTAGTAATCTTGGCTGTGTTCCAGCGATTATTATTAATTTGTAAAATAGTACCATCATTAAGCGCGTTACAAACCCCAGAGGGGATATAGACTTTCAGCCCTGCTTTGTAGGTCGTAAGGGAGGTGTCCTGGGTAAAAATATTATTTCGGACAAAGAGGTTTTGCGCAAAAATAAAAGGTGTCCCGAACGAAAGGTTGATAGGAGATTTTGCAAGATTAGCCCTTCCGCTCACTCCGATTACCGTATTATTTTCAATGTAAATATCTTTCATGAATCCATAGTTTAAGAAGCCGCTAAATGCGTCCCAAAGCGTAATGTCTGCCTGCAAAAGAATATTGTTGTAAATAAAAATACTATCCGTCTGACGATAAGCATAGTTTTCTTGAAATACTCCATCATACGGATTGTAGGCACAACAATGATATTTTCCTCCACAAGCATTATTATTTCCTCCGTTTATACATGCATAAGTGCAAACAAGCTCGTTAGCAGCAGAAAATCCACCCGGCGGTGTTTTTTCGCCCGGCGGATTATGACAACCCCGCCAAAAAAGCGAATCTTCATTATACACCAAATTGGAATCCCATATTCCCTTTGAGGCAGAGTGAAGATAAAAATTGACCGAATAATTATCAAAGGCTTCATTTTTAAAACAATAAATCCCTTGACTCAAAGAAGTATTAATTCCCTCACCCCAGTTTCTATAGACCTTATTTTTCTTAAACGTAACTTGGGTACAAAACTCTGTTTTCAAGGCTGAACCCCACTGACAATTACTCGCTACAGGATTGCTATTTAGATTACATGTATTAGTAATAATAGTATTTTTTACAAGAATTGTATCTGCAAGAACAAACAAACAGCCGTGTGAAGATGCTCCATCTACTATCAAGCTATCTGCTTCGATATTAGTGCAATGCCGATTACCTCCAACAAACATTATCCCTGCATAATTGGAGTTTTTCAGCGTAATATTTCTAACATATATATGGCTTCCCATAAGGGCGATAAGGCTATTATATCCCGCATTTATGGCACTATCTCCATGAATTGTTACCTTCCCGACTCCTCTTAGGCTAATATTCTTATAAGTTTTAATTCCTGCGCTTTCTTTTACATAATAGTTTTTACTTTGGGACATAGTTTGTTGGGGGTAATAATCTCCCGGAAGAAATACTATTTCATTATACGATTCGCTATTCGGTGTATTATTTATTCCAAAAGGGAAAGTATTTACTGCATTATAAAATGTTTTTTTTGGAGCATTTTGTGTACCTGGATTAGCGTCATCGCCCGAAGGAGAAAGATAAACGACATTCGAAGGTACATAGGGTTGAGGTAAAGGAATAGTAAATTGCCCAAAAACAGAGGCGACCCCCAAAATAAATATCCAAAATAATAAAATACGACTCATAATTATATTAATGATTAATTAACATAAATCATCGAAAATTAACGGTTCAAAATAAAAAGCATCACAAATTAATTTCTATTGACTACTTGTCAACATTAGGTAATGTTGAGAATGAAAGATTTTGTAAGCCGTTTTTTTGTAAATTTATTGACGATGAGTACTTTATAATAGGGTTGAATCCTATAGTTACCGTCCCCACTTGATGGGGCAACCGAGAGAGACCGTGGGGCTTGGAGTAGGTTTTCCTCCCCCTATTGTTTGCTGAATAGCAATTTTGAGGGCATTATTTTTTACCATGGATTCATCTAATGGATTGTCATCTATTATGCCTTTATAGACTACTTCAAACTGCCCCCCGACCGGCTTGAGTATAAACGCTTCCGGCGTTTTTTGAGCACCTAGCATTCTTGCGACCGATTGGGCATGGTCTTTTACGTAGGAGAAATTATATTTTGATAGGGTACGCATTTGGTCGTGAGAGTCGCTCGGACTCATTGTGGGGTCATTACTATTGATAGCCAAGAAGGTAACTCCTTGTCCATTAAACTCATTGTGAAGGCTGTTTAGGCGGTTTACATATTGGGTTGCAAACTTACAATGCGAACTTGTAAATATCAGAACCACCGCCTTTTGATGAGAAAATTGGCTAAGGGAGATATTTTCTATTGTAAAGTTTCCTATGGTTTGACTATAAGCAGAGGCTATAGTCAGGAGCAAATAAATGTGTATAAATAATAACTTTTTCATGCCAAATTCTCAATTAAAAGTTTAATTTTAAAGCATTTGCCAACTATACGTAATATACGAAAATAGGTTAATGAACGAGCCGTTTTTACTGAAAACTCATGTCTTCTTTGATAATCATTTTTAGTTCTTCCTTATCCGTCAACCCTTTCTGAGCAATAATTCTGCCACTTTTATGAAACACCAAACTGATAGGGATTTCATTATTCCATTCCGGATAATTTTTCTTAATAAAAAGCAGCGCGCTATCCTCCTCAAAATAATAGGATTTTGAAAGATTATGGGCTTTCATAAAACTAGATAGTGAGCCAGAGAGAACCCTTTTTTCGTCCATACTCACAAAATAAACTGCCACCTCTTTTTCGTTATTGAGTGAAATAAGGTCGGGAAGTTCCCTTATACAAGGCTTACAAAAGGTCGCATAAAAATTCACGACATGATAAGGCTTGTCAGATTGCGTAAAAAGTGTATCTAATTTAGACGCATTAAGCGGAAATATTTCGGTTATCCTCGCCTCCTGATTGCTGTCGGGCTTGCTGCAACTGCTGATAAGTATAAGTAAGCACAAAATCGGAAAAAATCTCATAGTAAATATCATAGTAACGTTCGATTCCATTGCTTTGTACGATACCCAGTACCTTTCCGTTTTGATTTAGCGAAAAATCTTCAAAATTAAGGTGGATATCTTCTCTAAAATAGATTCCGCGCTTGCTATGCGCCTTAAAAAGGGTTTCTTTCGCACTCCAAATTAGAAAAAAAATATAGGGATTATGAGATTTTTTGTAATAAGCAAGTTCCCATTCATCCATAAACATACGCGAAAGTTCAGGGCTTCGGCTTATACGAAATAACTCAATATCAACTGCTACGTGGCAGTTTGGAGAGGCGATAGCAGCAGAGTAGGTAGTAGAATGAGAATAGGAAATAAAGTAAGAATGATTAGAAAGATAGGGCTTACCTGCCTCATTCTTTAAGGATTCTACTTTCCCTGTAATATTGAGTAACGTTTTGAGGCAAAGCCGGCTCGAAAGCCACTCTAATTTTTTTTGAGGGTGAGTAATACTGCCTAAATGCGTTAGTTCATTTTCGTATAAATTAAGGCGTTTTAGGAAAAAATCTTCATCTTCCTCAATCCGCCACAATCCTATTTTTATGTCTTTGATGGGCGATTCTATTGGTATATATGGCATAGTTTATTGTTAGTTAGTCGTGAGATAAAACCTTTGGATATATTATAAGATACTAATTGTGTAATCCCGTAAATACCTCTTAAATTGTGCTATAAAGTTAAGTAATTATTTTGTATTAAAAATAATTTTTGTTTCAAAAAATTAGAAAATATATTTTAATTTATAAAATAGGCTGTGTTTTTTTTAAACGCCTTCGTTTTTGGCTTTTTAATTATAGATATTGACTTTGTTTAATAGAATATTTGAGTTTTTATTGGGGAGGGGAGTTAGGGAGGATATTAAAATTTGTAGAAATATAGACCTAAAAGTGATAAATTTCTCTAATTTTGCACCCCTATTGTATTTTAAATATAAATTTATGGATTCAAATTACAAAAAGTGGCATTTGCCATATACTCCTGACAGTCAGTATAGCAAAAGAGTGGCGTATTTTAGTATGGAATTTGCGATTGACCAATCGCTTAAAATCTACTCGGGGGGATTAGGATTCTTGGCGGGTTCTCACATGAGAAGTGCCTATGAGCTGAAACAAAATCTTATAGGAATTGGCATTTTATGGAAATATGGCTATTATGACCAAGTTAGAGACGAGGAGGCTTTTATGCGTCCGCAATTTATTCGGAAAAATTATCCTTTTTTGATAGACACGGGTATCAAGGTTACGGTTGAGGTGAATAAGCACCCCGTTCATGTAAAAGCCTTCTGTCTGCCTTCCGAAACCTTTCAGTCAGCCCCTATTTATCTTTTGTCCACCGACCTCCCCGAAAATGACCACCTTGCAAGAACGATTACAGAGCGGTTGTATGACGGAAATACCCTTACCCGAATCGCCCAACAAATTGTACTTGGAGTTGGAGGAGCAAAGGTGGTAGAAGCATTAGGGGGAGCAGATATTTATCACATGAACGAATCTCATGCCTTGCCGCTTGTATTTCACTTATATCAAAAATTTGGAAAGTCCAAAGAGAAAGTAAAAGAGCATTTTGTATTTACTACTCATACGCCTGAAAAAGCAGGAAATGAGGAGCATAATATTCATGACTTAAATAATCTTAGTTTTTTTGGGAATCTTTCTTTGGAGGAGGTGCGGGAAATCACCGGAATGCACGGAGAGACCTTTGGACATACTCCTGCTGCTCTGCATTTTGCAAAAATATCTAATGGAGTGTCTCAAATGCACGCCGAAGTATCAAGAGAGATGTGGAGCGGGTATCCGGGTATTTCCGAAATTATCGGGATTACCAATGCCCAAAACTTTACCTATTGGGCGGATAAAAAAATGTATGATGCTTTATCCAGAAATGATACTGCCTATATTCTTCTCCGTAAAAGAGAGCGAAAAACAGAGGCTTTTAAAATCGTGGCAGACCAATGTGGTAAGCTGTTTAATACTAATGTGTTCACTATTGTATGGGCAAGAAGGTTTGCCGGATATAAAAGAGCTGACCTTCTTTTAAGAGACTTAGAAAGATTACACACTTTCCTAAATAACATAGAGTTTCCTGTTCAGATTATTTGGGCGGGTAAGCCTTATCCGTTAGATGAGCATGGCATTAGCATCTTTAATCATCTGGTAGAGTTTGCGCGAGATAAAAAAAATGTAGCGGTACTTACCGGGTATGAGCTTCAACTTTCAAGAAGATTAAAAGAAGCAGCGGATGTATGGTTAAATACTCCCCGTATCACCCGAGAGGCATCTGGAACAAGTGGAATGACGGCTGCTATGAATGGTGCTATCTCTGTTTCTATCCCTGACGGCTGGATTCCGGAATTTGCTAAAGACGGGCATAATTGTTTTATTACTCCTCCCACAGACCATAATCTCCCGATTACAGAGCAAGATGACTTTGATTACGAAAACTTTATGCGGATTTTTAATGAAACGATTCTTCCAATGTATTATAGAAACCCGGAAAGATGGGGAGAGGTAATGAAAAATGCTTTAAGAGAAGTAGTTCCGATGTTTGATTCGGGGCGAATGGCACGAGAATACTACGAAAGAATGTACAACTTGTAGTAGTCTTGCGCTAAGGCTTGGAGGAAAGTAAGGCGATGATGAAGTAAAAATTAGACCATTAATTGAGCAAAGTGGGTACACTAAAATAAGTAGGGGTATGCGGTTGTATGCTCCTACTGGGTTTGCTTTTTAGGGTTAATGAGTAGAGATTGTACCAAGTGTGATGTTTTGCTTCGCTCAATAAGATGAGGATACGTTTTGTTTGTTATCATAAAAAATGTTGAGGTAGCGTAAAAGATAAGCGGTACAAAGTAAATAACCCTCGTTTTGCAACTCATCAATGATTGACAAGAATAAGCAGTGAATAGTTGAAAATGAACAATCAATAATAAAATCAAGTAACTAATAATCACCGCGTTAAATAATAATCGCTTTCTTGGTTTTTTACTCACTCATAACTCCTCACCTCCTATATCCCACAATCATCAGTTGGGTCTAATTGATAGTTTATGACCGTTTTAGACTATTCCATAGAGTGAGCCTCCTTTGGCGCACAGTCTGTCCACTGTCTTGACCGTTTCGGGGTCTTCTATCAAGGGCGGAGCATGAAAGGGTTTGATTCGGGCATCAATGACGAGCGTGCCTTTGCAGCCCCAGTGTTTATAGTGAGTGAAGGCATGAGTCCCATACACATCGTGAGAGGGGTTTGAGCGCGTAAAGGTAACCCAAAGGAAGTTATTCCACTTGGCGGCGGTAAATTCGCTATCCTCTGTAAGGATAATGAGAGGAATACCGGCAGTACACTCCGGAAATTCTTGCATTTCTTTCACAAAGCGGAGTGCTTCGGCTTCGCCGGAGATTCCATCATATTCTGAAAACTTTGGAGCTTTTATCGCCAAGATTCCGGGTGCGCAAAAGAGAGGTGTAGAGAAGCCATTAGGAAGCCTGAAATTATCAGGAAGCGTATCGGACAAGCTACGGATAGGTGCGCCCGCTGCTGCTAATACAAGTTTAGAGCCGGCGTTTAACCCGGTACCTGAGTAGTCGAGGGTATCGATTGTTGTCTCTGTTTGAAAATGGAGGTCTCTGCTAAAATCTATTCTTTCTAATACATGCCTAAAAAAGGCGAGGCTATCATGGATTTTAGGGCAGGGTTGGTCTTCGTGGGCAATAATCATCAGATATTTTGCAAGAGAAGCCTGATTGAAGCCAAGTACCGCATTTGCGATAGTGAGTAATTCTCTTGGTTTTCTTTCTCCATAAGGCACATATCTTTCACTCCCGATTGCTAATAGCAAAGGGTGTACGCCGGCAGCATCTACTGCGTGCATCG
>CAUJFT010000108.1 GCA_963169475.1 Bacteroidota bacterium
CCTCCCTCATTTCTTAGATTTACCTCCTGACACTCAGCGGAATGCTCCTCTTTGGATTAATTCAGAACTTTTTCCGGAATCCCTCTTTTGATATCCCGCTTAACCCTAATCATATCCTTTCTCCTTGTGATGGAAAAGTAGTCGTGATAGAGGAAGTTCAAGATTATGTGTACTTTAAAGGAAAAGTAACCCAAATAAGCGTATTTATGTCTCCTCTGAACGTACATGTGAATCGAAACCCGATAAGCGGAGTAGTACAATACTATCGTTACATCAAAGGGGAATTTCTGGTTGCGTTTGACCCAAAGTCGTCAGAACGAAATGAACGGACTTTTGTAGTTACTAAAAATGAAAACGTTACCGTTGCCTATAAACAAATTGCAGGCTATGTGGCAAGAAGAATTTGTTGCTACATCAAGGAGGGAGATAAGGTAAATCAGGGAGAAGAGTTTGGTTTTATAAAATTTGGGTCCCGGATTGACCTCTTAATCCCGCTTGATTGTAAGGTAATGGTAAAGTTAGAAGAAGTGGTAAAAGCTGGTCGTTCGGTTTTAGCAGAAATAGAATAATGAATAAATATAAAAATATCGGTGACTTTTTTAAGATTTCTCATCCATATAGTGTGTTTTTCTAATTTTTATTTTATTTAACAGATTTCAAAAAATGGGATTATTCGAAGGTTTAACACAACAAATTGGGGGTCAGGTAATATCTTCACTCGCTTCGCAGCTTGGAGCAGATGAAGCAGTAACCCAAACCGCCGTTCAGACGGCTTTACCCTTATTATTCTCCGCCTTATCAAAA
Source organism: Bacteroidota bacterium (assembly GCA_963169475.1). Classification (GTDB taxonomy): domain Bacteria; phylum Bacteroidota; class Bacteroidia; order J057; family J057; genus JAAFHL01. Next base: position 805 of record CAUJFT010000108.1, read on the forward strand.
AACGCCTCTACTCAAGAAGGCGCAACCTCTCTTGCCAATGCTTTGGATAAAGACCACGACGGAAGTATTCTAAACATGCTGGGCGATTTTATTCCTAACGCTGGCCAAAGTTCAGGAGCCGGTATTCTTGGTCATCTTCTTGGAGACAAAAGAGGAATGGCTGAACAAGGAATCAGTCAAGCAACCGGATTGAATGTTGGTCAAGTAGGTCAATTACTTATTACCCTAGCCCCTATCATCATGGGCTATCTTGGTAAGCAAAAACAAGAAGGCGGGCTTGATGCCTCTGCGCTTTCTAATCTTTTGGGCGGTGAACGCGAAGTGGCTCAAAGCCAAGCTCCGGGAGGATTAGGTATGCTGGCAAACCTTTTAGATATGGATAATGACGGAAATCCCGTAGATGATGTACTCGGAATGCTCGGAAGATTTATTAAATAATAGGAGTCTTTCGCAGGGATAATTTTATTTCGTAATAAATAATCATTGATGCCTTTACGTTTTAGATAAAGCATCAATGATTATTTTCTTGTAATCGTTTAGCTTGTTTACGCCAAACGATTGAAACTTGTAATACAAGGTATAAGCTATTCTCTTTTTGGGTACAAGTATAATGAAAAGACACATCGGATAAGTAGATTTGACCCGTTCTATAGCATTATCCAACCTCAACGCAACTGAATTGAACAATGTACCCAGAAAAAGGTTCAATTACGAAAATCCTATTACACAATTTAACAAAATTGTATGGGTTACTTGACTCCACGAAAGTAAAAGCCGATAGTCAAAAGCTAATACGATGATTATGAAAACTGACAGACCAACCCTCCTATTAATGCCAGAGTTAGTGTCCAATATCCGGCATTAATCATGATATATTTCCAACTTTTGCGGTCAAACAAAGCATTAATCGCCATAATAGGGGTAACAAAAAGTAAGCCTACAATCACTCCATGTAATACTCCGTGTTTAAAGGTACGGAAATTATTACCGTAAGTATCCATTAGTTTTTTCATGATTCCTCCTATTTCAGTAGAGGGGTCATTTATTCCCTCTACTCCCAGCATCATAGAATGCAACCCTGCTTGATGTATCACCATCGGGGTCATCAAAAATGAAATAAAAAAACCTAGAAGTGCAGTTACCCCAAAAATTACCATCATATTTCCGCTGGGCTTTTCCGGGTCAATCCCGGTTTCTTTCATCCATATATTTCCAAAAACTTTTGGGTGATACCAAACAAAACCCGTCAAAAGTGGAACGATTGCTCCAACCAAATGAATCCATAAATGCATAAGCGTATATTTTTTAAGATACAAAGGTATAAAAAATAAGCGAGGAAATAGAATAGTTGGGTCATTTTACTCAAAAAAAAGCCTAATCAAAGATAAAACAATATTGGTAATGTATAAAAAACGTAAATTTATGCGCCTAAACATACTTACTACATACTTTCGGTATCCTAAAATTTTTTTCTTTAAAAATAAGTAATTAGATTTGCGGGAGAATTGAAACAGATTTAAGAATAGGATAAATATCTAATGAGAATGGGGTATTTATCCTGAACAAAAAATAAGGTACAGTTGGGTTTCTCTATTAAAGAAAGTACTATAGGATGGGAATCTTATAGTACTATTGTTTTATACACTATCGAGACCTAATCAAAGAATGACCAATTAACCCCAAGGCTGAACATACGCGGCTGAACGGGATAAAAAGGGGTCGTATAATTTCCCGGAGCAATAAGTCCATCAGTTACGTGTATAATTTTTGCAAAAATGTAGGCGCGTTTGATACGTGTAGCAAAGTAAATATCTATACGCGGATAGCCTTTGACTATATAGGGATAGTTGGGATTTACGGGAAAAAACTCGGCACTTACCGGGTCAAATCCATTGCCATAATAAGGGGCATTATACCGAAAATCTATTCCTGTTCTAAATACTCCTTTGTAAGCGGTTCTTTCATTCTGATAAAAGATACTGATTTTTCCGTAGAGATTAGGTTGGGATTGACTATAGACCCAAAGGAAAGAATCCGCCTCCGCATTTACTGTACCCAAGAGTATCCCGACATTGGCTTCTGTATATATTTTCCGGAAAAAGCGAATCCTCCCGCTCATTTCCATACCAGAAAAGGTCAGTATATCTCCTGATTTTGCCTGCCTGACTTGAAGCGTATCACTATAATATATCATATTGTAGCATTGGGATAAAAAGGGCTGTACGGAAAAATAATTGGAGAGTAGCGTGTCGCGTGCTTTCCCTACCTGATTAATTTTGGCACTACCCTCCCATTTTAGAGAAGCTCTCAGGTGGTTTAGCTGTTGATTTTTCAGGGTGCTGTCTGGTGAGAATCGGTTTCCATACCCGGGTGGTAGATATTTCTGAAAAATGGAGGGGTTCATGCTGTGAAGCAGATAAAATACAGTAAGATGAAGGGCGGACTTTCGTTTGATTACTTCTTTTACGCCATCTTCTCTTTGGAGAGAGTCCTTATTAATTGTAAAGGGAATCCGAAAACGGGCAGTATTTCCCCAATAAGTCTCCGGATTAAACAGATTATTCGGGCGGGTATAAAAGGATAAATTATATTCAAAGCCCAATAGACGGGGACTCGATAGGGTTGCTTCTGCCGTTTGGACAAAGGTATTTTGTGTAAGCCTATAGGCAGAGTCTTTTTGAGTAACGACTAATCGGTTATATTCCAATCCGCCCTTTGCCTCCAAACGTAAATAATCTTTGAGGTTGAATCCGTACAATACTTTGCTCCCTGCACGATAGCGATAGGTCTCCGTTTTTTCATACATAGCGTCCTTATCTGGTTCAAACGAAAATGTGGGTAGAGGAGGAACCCATGCGGCATTGAGTACTTCTGCCCTAATGTTCTCCGCACCAAACCTAAAACGGGTGTATTCATGTTGGACTAATCCCTTTAAAGACAGTTTTTGCCCGGAACGGGTGGAGTCCTTTGTAAAAATCAAATGAAAAATGGGTTCTATTGTTGCAGATTTAACTATCCATTTACCGGTTGCATCACTCAGGTTTAAATATTCAGAACCCTTATCAAAGGAAGATTCTTCGGGGCTTCCATACACGCGAGCAGTGCCTCCATTGTATAGTTGATAAAACTCATTATATTGAAGCGTAGAAAATACTGCGAGACGGTTTTTAAAACTATGGTAATATCCGTTAAGGTGTATCAGCCGGTTATCGGCAGTATTATTTCCATAGATGCTTTCCGACTGTCGCCGTTTATAAAAAGCAGCAAGGTTAAAAAAAGGGGTTACATTGTAGGAAGTAGTTACCTCGAGGAGCGTAATATTTTTATTTGCTTGCTGGGGTCCCTGCGCAAAATTAATATTTACATAAGGCGTTTTCGTATCATAATACATCGTTTGATACTCTGGATTTAGAATGTATAGATTAGTCGCTTGTGTCAGAGGATTACGCCAATAAGGAGACGTAAACCATTTGTCATTTACTCCAAACCGAAAGTGCTGATAAGGTTTACCTACCTGCCCCAAATGATGACTCACACCAGAAAGGGTATCCAAGTCGTCCCAATAATGAAAATTATCTAAATAAACCCCTACCGGTTTGTGTTTGTAATTCTGATTAAGAATATCTACCACGAATATCCTTCGCGTGTCTGGTGGTATTATCTTCTTCTTTACCGTATCCGTGTCGGCAGAAGGGGTAGTGTCGTTTACAGTGGTTTGAGAAAAACCTATTTCTATATAGAAACAAAAGTATCCTATAAGGAGAGACCGTAAGATATTATGAGTGAACCAATTCATCTATGTTTTTATGTATTGCCTACCTTGAGTAGGAAAACGAGCGTAAAAATAAGGCAAAACCTCAATTTCGCCTAAGTTTTTTGGCTGAAAAGAGATAATTTGGAAGAAAAGATAGTTTTGACGCTTAATTTATGGTTTTTCGTGTAGGTTTAATGAGCAATAGTTAGGGTGCCATAAGCCGAATGATGCTCCTCATATTTGCTCCCTCCGGCAGAGGTATAATCTCTTTGTGATAAAACCTCAAAATATCGTATTCTTTTTCCAAAAAAGTATTTTTACCAGAAATATAATCCCATAAAACTGCCGAAAAGTACGCAGAGAGTAAAACGCCCTTTGTACCAAATCCGGAGAAAACATGCAAACAACGGTGAACGGGGTGCGTACCGACAAGTGGTCGCCTATCGCGAGTGGTCGGGCGGATTCCGGCGTAGTGGTCTATAATCCTATACGGAGCAGCAAGCACAGAGTCTAAGGCTTCTGTGAGAATTTTTAACCCTACACTATCCGGAAACGGGTGAGAAAATTCCCATTCATAAGTAGCCCCCACATTAAACCGATTTTTTCCTAACGGCAGGATATAAATACCAGAAGATAGAATGAACGGAATTTCAAATTCCCCCTCTATTTTTATTCCTTGTCCTTTGTTGGGAATTACCGGTAAATCCCACAGCAGTTTTAATGCTTGTTCTGCCCCCTGACACAGCACTAATCCATCAAAGAAAAATGCTTCTGAATCCCAGATGATTTTTTGTTGTGAGAGATAGATATGTTCCGGAAGGATTCTTGCTGCTTCATACCGGAAGTGAAAATGGGTTTCGAGTATGCCTCTAAGTGCTTTTAGAAAAGCAGGAATATCTAACCACCCTGAACGCCCAATCTTTAATCCCCCTATAGGGTTATGGAATACGGATTCCATTAAAGGTTGTTCTTCTATACAAAGCAATTCCGGAGTATTTGCACGCACCCCTAACCCATGATTGTATTCGGATACCGAATTAAAAGGCTTATATATTGGAAGTTTATACAAATATTTAGAAAGTGGTTGAAATTCCGGAGTCTCAAAAAAAGCCTCCAACGCTCCTAATAACTGCTCTGCTCTCCACGTTTGAAGATGATTTTTGCCAGTGATAGGATTAAACATTCCCGCAGCATTCCCTGAAGCACTATGAGGACTCCCCGAATCAAAAAGTGTAACCCGACTTCCTTCAAGTACTATTTTTGCGGCGAGCATCATTCCTGCAATCCCGCCTCCTATCAAAATATAATGCGTTTGACCCATGCTTTTTATATTTCATTGAACAACCATTCACGAAGGAATAACATAATAATCATTCACAAACCGTAAGCAGTAGTAAGGTATAATACGAAACGTCAAAGATAT